>NZ_JBFUEP010000065.1:0-16706 GCF_056403895.1 Pedococcus sp. P2_E5 | reverse complement strand
GCCAGCAGGTTGTCGCAGCTGAGTCCGTGCTGCCGCTCCAGCCAACCCGAGCCGCCGCCGAGAGTCAGCCCGGCAACGCCGGTCGTGGACACCCTGCCGCCGGTGGTAGCCAGACCGAACTCCTGGGCAGCCGCGTCGAACTCCGCCCAGGTGCACCCGCCCCCGACCCTCGCCCGCCGGGCCGCCGCGTCGACGTCGATGCCCTTCATCGGACGGACATCGATGACCAGCCCATCGTCGTTGCTCGACTGTCCGGCAACGGAATGGCCACCCGAGCGCACGGCCACCCGGAGACCATCGCGCGCGGCACGTTCCAGCGCATCCCTGACATCCGCGGGACCTTCGCACACCGCGATGATCCGCGGCTTCTTGCTGATCATGGCGTTGAACAGCCCTCGCCGCTCGTCGTACTCCGCGGCTTCCGGTCCGATCCACTTCGTCATGCCCGTGCCTCCTGGTTTCCCTCGGACCCCCACATCCCGGCGGGCCGGGGTCCGCACGGTGCGTCCGCCGGCAGCGTTCTCTGCTGTGCCCGTCAAACCACGGAGCCCTGTATGCGACCCCCTCGTCGGCCGCCGATGTCGCACCCAGCCTCGTTGGTTCTGACCAGGATCACCACCGGCAAATGGGCGAGGAATCGTGGCCCATACGCGCGCCGGTGAGGTGACCGGCGTGGGTCAAAGGCGTGGGTCAGAAGGCGTGGCTCAGAAGGTGGAGACGTTGACCAGCGGCTCCTGGGTGCCGTCCGGGTCGCCGGTCCAGTCGAACGTGCCGGCACTCTGGAGAGCGGCCTTGACCTGCGCCGGGGTCGCCGTGGGGTGCGTCGACCGGTACAGGGCAGCCGCGCCCGTGACGTGGGGACTCGCCATCGACGTGCCTGAAATCGTGTTGTAGCCGCCGCCCCGCCAGGTCGAGAGCACGCACACGCCGGGGGCGGCAAGGTCGACGGCGGGCCCGAAGTTCGAGAAGCCCGCGAACCGGTCGTCCGTGCCGTAGGCGCAGGTCGGGGTGCCGGTGCCGCCGGGAGCGCCGTCGAAGTCGGTGACCGCCGAGACCGTGATCACCTCCGGGAAGCGTGCCGGGACGAAGAAGGAGGCGTCGGAGGCGGCGTTGCCGGCCGACACCACGTAGGTGACGCCGGCAGCCACGGACGAGCAGATGGCCTGCCGCAGGCCACCGTCCGTGCAGGATCCGGGACCGCCGCTGCCGCCGAGGCTCATGTTGGCGACGTCGATCGTGTTGGCGTGCGCGGTGACCCAGTCGACGCCGCAGATGATGCTTGACCAGGTGCCGCCGCCCTGCGAGTTGAGCACGCGCACCGCCCACAGCCGTGCACCCGGGGCGACGCCCACGACGCCGATCTTGTCGTCCTTGGCGGCGGCGGTTCCCGAGACGTGGGTGCCGTGGCCGTTGAGGTCGGCGAACGACGTACCGCCGGTAACGCAGTTGACACCGCCGACGACGTTCAGGTCTCGGTGCCTGGGGTCGATGCCCGTGTCGATGACCGCGATGTCCACGTCGACCGTCCCGCGTCCGTTGCCTGCGGCAGTCGAGCTCTGGGGCGCGCCGATGCGGCTGATGCCGGCTGGCACCGTCTGCGCGGTGGCGCTCACCTCCCGGTCGGGCACCACGGCGGCGACGGCCGGGTCGGCCGTCAGGCGTGCCACGTCGCGCGCGGTCAGCTTCGCGGCATACCCGTGCAACGCGTGCCGGTAGACGTGGGTGACCTCCGCGCCACGCCCACGGGCACCAGACGCCGCCGCGTCGGGGTCGCCGCCACGGAGGCTGACGATGTACGAGGCCCGTGTGCCGTCTTGAGTGGCCCCGGCTGCGCCCGCCGTCGAGAAGGCTGCCCCCAGCGCGCAGGCGGCCACCACGCCTGCCACGCCCATCGACCGAAGAGCTCCCATGACCGACCCCGTCCTTCGWCGAGGCGGGCCCGGTGCCCGCAGCCCGACCCTAGAAGTGGTCGGGCGCCCCCGCCTCACCCGATTGAATGATTTCCCCGTGGTTGCCCGGGACTACCTTCGGTTGCACCCGAGGCGCAGCACGTGCCTCGCCGCAGAAGGGGACAACCATGAGTCTTTCCTTGCGCATCGCGGGTGCGGGGGCAACGGCCGCGTTGGTCATCGGCGCGTGGTCCGCGCCGGCGTTCGCGGCACCCCCCGGCAACGACACCCATGGCGGGCGAGTCGTCGTCAGCGGCGTCCCGTACAACGCCCAGGTCGACACCACGGAGGCCACCACCGACGCCGACGACACTCCCATCCGCAACCAGTGCGGGGCGCCTGCGACCGATGCGAGCGTCTGGTACGAGTTCTCGACGTCGACGGCCGCGACCCTGATCGCAGACGCGCGTGGGTCGAGCTATTCCGCAGGTGTCGCCGTGGCCATCGGCGCGCCGGGCTCCTTCACGGTGGTGTCCTGCGGCCCGGGCGGCGCGGTCTGGGACGCGGAGGCCGGGACCACCTACACGCTCCTCGTCTTCGACGACCAGACCGACGGGGTCGGCAACGGCGGAGCACTCGACCTGGTCATCGACGTGGCACCCCCGCCGCCGGACCTTGAGGTCACGGTCAACCCGACGGCCCTGTTCGACAGCCGTACCGGCAGCGCCATCGTCTCGGGAACCATCCTGTGCGGCGCCGACGCGGACTTCGCCTTCCTCGAGGCACAGCTCACCCAGAGGGTCGGCCGCGTCCTCATCCGTGGCTTCGGCGGCACCGAAGTCACCTGCGACGGGACCACCCGTCCCTACACCCTGGAGATCATCGGCGACAACGGACTCTTCAAGGGCGGAAAGGCGGCCCAGCTGACCTTCTCGGCGGCCTGCTCGGTCCTGTGCTCCGAGTACTTCGCGGAGCAGACGATCCAGCTCAAGGGCGGTCGCAAGTAGCGGTCCGCCACCGATCGGAGGGGTGTGCCGGACCGTCTCGGCCAGGCATACCCCTCCCCGGGGTGGGGTCCACTTCTCGGCATTCGGAGGCGGCGGCCATGGGTCTGCATTCGGAGAAGCACGAACCCGGTCCCCGACTGCCTCCTCTCTGGTTCGTCCACCTCGCCTGGCGGGCGCACCGCGGCCTGTACCGGGTCTCGCGCGGGCGCCTGGGTCTGTGGCGCCCGAAGCGCCAGCGGTGGGGCACGCTGCGGCTGACAGCCACGGGACGACGATCAGGTCAGCCGCGAAGTGTGATCCTCGGATACGTCGAGGACGGTCCGAACCTGGTCACCTTGGCGATGAATGGCTGGGCCGACGGCGAGCCCTCGTGGTGGCTGAACCTCCAGGAGCATCCGGTGGCAACGGTCCACCTGGCCCGCGGCGCGGGGACGGTCCGGGCCCACGCGGCCGAAGGGGCCGAACGCGCTCGGCTGTGGGCACGGTGGCGTGAGATCGACACCCAGCTGGATGCGTATGCGGCCCTTCGTTCCACCGAGACGACGGTCGTGGTCCTGGAGCTCGTCGGGCCTTGACGGTGCTAGCCGATCGACTGTGGCTGTTCCTTCGTGACGTCGACATCGCGGCCGAGGAACAGCCAGTCGCACAGCACCAGATGGGCAGCAGGCATCGACGCCTTGACCGTGCCGCGATGGGTCTCGCTGCCCCCGCTGCGCTGCTCGACCACGTACCTGCCGTCGTCGTCGCGCAGCGCCTGCACGAAGGTTCTGCCGGTGGCGTCGTTGAGCCGTTCCACCACGAGGAACAGCTCTTCGCCGGCCTCCATCTCGAGGAACAGCTGGTAGAGCAGGTCCTCGCTCGGGTCGTCGAAGGCCCGGCCCGACTGCGTCGTGGCCCGGTGGAGGGCCAGCCCGGGGACCCGGTCCCGGGACCGCCGAAGAGGCCGCGCGACGAAGTCCAGCAGGGCGCCGACCAGCGCCTGGGCATCAGGCTGCTCCCTGTGCCAGGACGACCACGCGCGCAGGTACTCCCGCGCGAGGTCGGCATCCACCAGCGCAGCCATGTCGGGTGGTGGCGCCAGCTCACTCCACGAGTCGTGGACCAGTGCGGTGGAGCCGGCCGTCCAGGGCGCCGTCGCGTAGATGACCCCGGGACGTCGGTCGACGCGCAGGGACGTCACCAGATCGCCCAGTCGCTCCACAGGCACAGTGTGACGTGCGCCGACCATTGACGAAACCCACGCCGTCCTCGCGGGCTTCATCGTCCAGATGGTTGCCCGCAACCCCGCACAGCGCGGTAGGCGCGAGCCGATCAGGCGACTGCAGGCTCATACCTTCAGTCAACGCAAACAACCTGATCTGCCCTGTAGTGACCTTTTCCGGCCTTCACCGGGGCCAGAGCAGACCACCATGGTGCGAACGTCCCATCCAGACGGAAGAGACCCTTCCGATTCCACGCAGGGAGCACCATGGGAAACGAGCTCGGCATCGTCATCGAAGAGCGGCTGCGCGAGAAGGGGTGGTCGGTTTCTCGCTTCACCGTGGAGAGTGGGTTGAGCGCGGAGCTGGTCGTCACCCTGGTCGGGCCGGAGCAGCTGGCCGCGATGCCKGACGAGTCGACGCTGGCGCGGCTGTCGAAGGCTCTGGACCTGCCCTACCGGCAGCTGGTGGTGGCTGCCGGGGTCGCGTGCGGGCTGCCGAAGAACCAGGAGGGTGAGCCCACGTTCGTCCTGCGGTTCGTGACGAACCAGGAGCTGGTGAACGAGCTGCGTCGCCGGCTGGTGCGGGGTCGGAGCACCGGCGATGGCCGGCAGCGACGGCTGAGCCACCTCGCGCTGATGCAGACCGCCCTCGTGAGCGAAGCGAGCTGACCTCGCAGGGACCACTCGGTGCGCGTCTCTTCAGGGGTGAGCGGTACCTGGTCCAACCGGCATGCCGGGACCGAAGTTGTGTGAGACTGATCCTCGGGTCAGTCGCGCGGGCTGAGCTCTTGGGTTCGAGTGGGGAGAGCGGATGCCCGTGTCGGACGTGTCGGCCAGCGGGTCCAAGGGTGCCTACCTCGGTGGTCGCTATCGCCTCCTCGACGAGCTTGGACGGGGCTCGGTGGGCACCGTGTTCCGGGCCAGGGACGAGTTCCTGGGCCGCGACGTCGCCGTCAAGCTCATCGAGCCACCCTTGGCGGGTCCGGAGGATCTGCGCCGGGACGAGGACGAGGTCAAGGTCCTCGCCCGACTGAACCACCACGGTCTCGTGACGCTGTTCGATGCGGGCTCCGACGTGTCAGACCCACGGCGGCCGCGCATCTACCTGGTGATGGAGCTGATCGACGGGCCCGACCTGCGTGATCGACTGGCCCAGGGACCCATGCCGGCCGTCGACGTCGCCCAGATCGGCTACGACATGGCGAAGGCACTCGGGTACGTCCACGACAACGGCGTCATCCACCGAGACGTCAAGCCCGCCAACATCATGATGTTCGACTATGGCAACGACGCCACCAGGGTGCGGGCCAAGCTCACTGACTTCGGCATCGCCGTGCTGATGGAGGCCCCGCTGAGCGACGGCACCGGATCCTTCATCGGAACGGCCGCCTACGTGAGCCCGGAGCAGGCCAAGGGCGAGCCGCTCGGGCCGCCCAGCGACATCTACTCCCTCGGCCTGGTGTTGCTCGAATGCCTCACCGGGGTCAGGTCCTTCCCCGGCGACCCGCTGCCCAGTGCCGTGGCTCGACTGCTGAGTCGTCCGGACATCCCGCAGGACCTGGACCCGCAATGGATCTGGCTGCTCACGGCGATGACGGCGACCGACCCGGCTGCCCGGCCATCCGCTCGAGAGGTGGCGATGGCGCTGGGTGAGCTCGTCCTCGTGGAGAAGGGCCGACTGGCCGGGACTCAACCGTTCTCCCACTCCGACGAGGCGGCGAGGCTGGAGGCCGTTCACCGCTACCAGATCCTGGACACGCCGCACGACGGTGCGTTCGACCGGATCACCGCGCTGGCCGCCCGGCTGTTCTCGGTGCCGATCGCGATCGTCAGCGTGGTCGACCAGGACCGCATCTGGTTCACGTCGCACCACGGGGTGGACGTCACCCAGGTCGACAGGGAACCGGGCCTGTGCGCCTCGGCCATCCTGCAGGACGAGCCGTGGATCATCGAGGACGCCCGCATGGACTCCCGAACGCTGGCCAACCCACTGGTGGCCGGCGAGATGGGGTTGCAGTTCTACGCCGGCATCCCGCTGCGCACTCGCGACGGCTACAACCTCGGAACGTTGTGCATCATCGATCGGCATCCCCGGACGATGAGGCACGAGGACCTCACCACGCTCGAGGACCTCGCCGCCATCGTGATGCATGACCTCGAACAGCGACGGCAGAGTCGGCAGTCGGCCTAGCCCACCGGAGCGATGCCAAACCGACGTGGTATGCCGCGGGGCCGCGTAGTGTGTCGTAGGCCACCATCGGTGGTGTTGCCCCGGACCCCTGCAGCGCATCAGGACGAACGATGTCCAGGAAGGGGTCACATGAGTGAGCACCCCACCGCCCCGTCGCCCGGCGATGCCCTCGAAGCCGTGGCTGACATCGCCCACCTGCTGGCTGAGGCAACCTTCGAGGACATCCTGAGCATGACGCCCGGGCTCGTCATCCGAGCAGTCCCGGTCGCGAGCCGCGCAGAGCTGCGGGTCACCCGTCCCGGCCACACCCGCCCGTCCACGTCGAGTGCCGAACGCATGGCCGGCCCGGCCGCGGCGTCCGTGCCGGCCAACACGCACGTGCTGTCCTTCCCCATCTCGCTGCAGGACCTTCCCCACGCGGGGGAGCTCCTGCTGTCCACCCAGGCGGTGGGCGGTTTCGAGGGAGTCGCGGCCGTGACGGCGGACCTCCTGGGGCGTCAGGTCGAGGCTGCCCTGAACCGCGCGCACGCGCGGGAGGCGGTCGTGCGTCTCCAGGCCGGTCTGGCCGGCAACCGCGACCTCGGTGTTGCCATCGGGCTCGTGATGGCGAGCCGAGGGCTCGACCGTGAGGCGGCCTTCGAGGTGTTGCGCGGAATCTGCCGGGACAGCGGTCGCGGTGTGGCAGAGATTGCCGCGGATCTCATCCAGGCCGCCGAGTCAGGGAGTCGACGGCGCCCACTGCGCCTCGTGGGCGATCCACAGGTCTAGGCGTTGAGGTCCCCTTCGGGGGAGCAGCCCAGCCCGTGGTCCGCTCGCCGGATCCGCTAGCGCCACCCGGTGGTGTGGACGGCGCACCGGCCCTGGTCGGGCACGCTGCGTCGGCTCACGACGCTCCGGACCGCCCAGCGGATGCGACGGCGGGTGAGGAGCAGGAGAACCCCGACCCAGAGGGCGATCGCCCAGCCTCGAGGACCCCGGGGTGGGTCGGGCGGTGGGGGGTACGCCCCGTCGAACAGACCTGCCGCCTGCTCGAAGTGGTTCTCCGATCCGGGGTAGAGGGTCTCGTCGACGAGGTAGAGCACGGGCAGCAGTGCGATCCCGCCGGCGATGGTGCAGACGGCCCACTGGTCGACGTGACGTGACTCGTGTTCGGCGACTCCGCGGGCCCGCACGGGGTTGATGCGCGGCACCGGGGAGGCCATGAACACCTCGCCGACCATGCTGCCCATGTGCTCCCCGGCCTGCGGCACGAAAGCCAAGGTGATGGGTGGGTCGCCGACGCTGCACAGGCCCTGCCCGCGGATCTCCGCGAACCCCAGCGCGAGCCCGCTCACCGGTGCCGTCATGACGGAGCGGAGCGTCGACCACAGCGGCGGCGGTGTCGGAGCGCGCGGGTCGATGACTCGACGCCCCTCCGCTATCGAGGTGTCCGCGGCGCAGGCGGGCAGCTCACGGGCCCGCTGGTCCACCCGCAGCCCGAACCCCGCGACCGAGACGAGCGCCAGGACGACCATCGCGCCCAGCAGGCGTCGGTGGCGGCGCTGGCACAGGTCACACGCGAGGACGCGGCGCGGGCGCAGCGAGCGGGTGCGGGGGAGTACCAGGAAGAGCCCGAGGAGGCCGCCGCCCAGGTACGCCACGAACATCCACACCACACGCATCGCGGCAGACGTCGGTCGGCGACGCTGACGGGCCTCAGCCACGATGTCCTCCAACTGCAAAGTCCTCGAGCTGCCGATCGGCGACGGGGACACCCGGGGCAGCGCCCGGGCCGTCCCCATCATCGTCCCTCGCCCCGTCTCCAACCAGAGCGGGTCTCGTCCGGTCGGTGACCGGACCGCTGCGGCCAGCGAGCGGCATACCAAGTCCTGCCGTCCGGCGGCGCAGGATCCCGCAACGTGCCGTTAACGCGAGTCCCCTAGGCTTTCGCCGTGAGCCAGACCGAAACCCCGACGCCCCGGCAGTCCGCACCCACCCGCATCCTGGTGGCGGAGGACGAAGCCCTCATCCGGCTCGACCTGGCCGAGATGCTCGTCGAGGCCGGCTACGAGGTGGTGGGGCAGGCCAGCAACGGCGAGCAGGCTGTCGAGATGGCCACCGAGCTGACCCCCGACCTGGTCATCATGGACGTCAAGATGCCGGTCATGGACGGCATCACGGCAGCCGAGCAGATCGGGGCCGCTCGCATCTGTCCCGTCGTGATGCTCACCGCGTTCAGCCAGACCGAGCTCGTCGAGCGGGCGCGTGACGCAGGGGTGATGGCCTACATCGTCAAGCCGTTCACCGCGTCCGACCTTTCCCCCGCCATCGACATCGCCCGGCACCGCTGGACCGAGGTCAAGGCGCTCGAGCAGGAGATCTCCGACCTGGGCGAGCGGCTGGAGACCCGCAAGGCCGTCGACCGCGCCAAGGGCGTGCTGATGAAGAAGCTCAAGATCACCGAGGCCGAGGCGTTCCGCTGGATCCAGAAGACCGCGATGGACCGGCGTCTCGGCATGCGCGAGGTCGCCGAGGCAGTGGTGGCTGGGATGGACAAGGCCTGACCATGGGCGTGGAGGTGCGCCGGGCGGAGCCGGCCGACTCCGGGGTGCTGGCCGAGGTGGCAGCGGCGACGTTTGCGCTGGCCTGTCCGCCGCACACCACGCAGCAGGCGATCGACACGTTCATCGCGGACGTGCTGTCGCAGGAGTGCTTCGATGGCTACCTCGCGGACCCGCACCGCGACCTGTTCGTCTCCGTCGACGGTGACACGGTGACGGGCTACGCGATGGTGGTGAACGGCGAGCCCACCGATCCGGATGCCCGGGCCGCCCTCACCCTGCGACCGACGGCAGAGCTGAGCAAGATCTACGTGCTGCCCGACCACCACGGTGCAGGCACGAGCCGTGTGCTCATGCAGGCTGCCATCGAGGCGGCGCGGGCACGCGGTGCGGCCGGCGTGTGGCTGGGGGTCAACCAGGAGAACGAGCGGGCCCAGAAGTTCTACGTCAAGAGCGGTTTCGCCAGGGTCGGCACCAAGCGCTTCCTGGTGGGAGACCGCTACGAGCACGACTACGTCTTCGAGCGTGCCCTGTGAGGCATGGCTTCCATCCGCGCTGTAACAAACGTGGAACACCGGCATCGCGCAGAGTTAACGCACGAAAGTCGTTGAACCCTTCACGAGGGCCCGCCAATGGGCCTAGAGTCCTGAGTCGGTCGCCTTTCGGGGGACCGCGGCCGTCGGGGGAGCCGTCTGCAGTGGTGAGCAGCAGTGCCAGACCGACGATGGAGGAACCCCGGTGAGCCGTCCAGCGATCAGCGTCAGGCGTGTCTCCGTGGACGAGGAGCGCACCTTCACCGAGCTGTGGCTGTCGTCCCGCGTCGAAGCAGGGGTCGGCCCCGAGGTCGCCGCGCGCGCCGCGTCGGAGGGTCGGGTGGCCACCGCCCTGCACCGCGAGGACGTCCGGGCCTACCTCGCCACCGCCGATGGCCGGGCGGTCGGTTTCGCCGTCGCCGCCACGAGCCCCTTCTCGTCGCTCACCGACACTCCCTGCGTCACCATCGACCAGCTCTACGTCGTCCCCGAGGCCCGCAAGCACGGCGTGGCCCGCCAGCTGATGACTGCCGTCACCCTGTACGCCGACTCGCGCGGGTGCGACCAGATCGGCTGCAACGTCCCGGCCCAGCACCGCGAGGCCAACCGCTTCTTCGCGCGGCTCGGCTTCTCGTCCCAGGTGGTCCGCCGGGTGACCAGCGTCGCGGCCCTGCGTCGCCGACTCGGCCAGGACGAGCCCAGGCACCACTCGATCGAGGCGCTGCTGCACCGTCGCCGGTCGCTGCGAGCGCGGGCCACGGCCAGCGCCGACAGCCGCCTCGCCGGCTGACTTCCAGCCCACCCAGGGCAACGACGAGGGGGTATGCCGTTCACGCGGCATACCCCCTCGTCGTCGGCCTTGGCGCTGGGCCGGCGTCCTCAGGCGCCGGGGGCGCCGTCGCGCAGCAGGCAGGTGATCCGGCACGTGCAGATCCGCTTGTCCTGGTCGTCGGTGATGACCACCTCGTAGGACGCCAGCGTGCCACCGAGGGACAGCGCCGTCGCCGTGCCGGTGACGAAACCGGATCGGGCCGCGCGGTGGTGCGTCGCGTTGATGTCGAGGCCGACCGCGATCCGGTCCGGGCCCGCGTGCAGGGCAGAGCCGATCGACCCCAGCGTCTCGGCGAGCACCACGGACGCGCCGCCGTGCAGGAGGCCGTAGGGCTGGGTGTTGCCCTCCACCGGCATCCGCGCGACGAGGCGCTGCGGCGAGGCCTCGAGGACCTCGATCTGCATGCGGTGCAGCAGGGAGCTCGGGTTCATCGCCATCATCGCCTCGAGGGCGGCAGTGAACTGCTGTGTGGAGCCGGGGCTGGCGGTGCGGTCGGTCACGGGGGTGTCACTCATAACCAATAGGCTGCCATGCGTGAGTCGCCTCCTGCTCCTCGACGGTCATTCCCTTGCCTACCGGGCGTTCTTCGCGCTGCCCGCCGAGAACTTCTCGACCAGCACGGGGCAGCACACCAACGCCGTCTACGGCTTCACCTCGATGTTGATCAACGTCATGCGCGACGAGCAGCCGACCCACCTCGCGGTGGCGTTCGACGTGTCGCGCCAGACCTTCCGCACCGAGCAGTACGCCGAGTACAAAGCCGGCCGGTCGGCCACCCCCAGCGAGTTCAAGGGTCAGGTCTCGCTGCTCCACGAGGTCCTCGACGCCCTGCGGATCCGCTACGTCGAGGTGGACGGCTACGAGGCCGACGACGTGCTCGCCACCCTCACCACCCAGGCGCTCGCCGAGGGGATGGAGGTGCTGATCTGCTCGGGAGACCGCGACTCGTTCCAGCTGGTCACCGACACCAGCACCGTGCTCTACCCCGTCAAGGGCGTCTCCGAGCTCGCTCGGATGACCCCGGCCGCGGTGGAGACCAAGTACGGCGTGCTGCCCGAGCGCTACTCCGACCTCGCGGCGCTCGTCGGTGAGTCCTCCGACAACCTGCCCGGCGTCCCGGGGGTCGGGCCCAAGACGGCCGCCAAGTGGATCGGCCAGTACGGCGACCTCACCGGGCTGGTCGCCCACGTCGACGAGATCAAGGGCAAGGCCGGCGAGTCACTGCGCGAGCACCTCGACGGCGTGCTGCGCAACCGACGCCTCAACCAGCTCGTCCGCGACCTCGACATGCCCGTCACCATCGCCGACCTCGAGCGCCAGAACTGGGACCGCGAGCAGGTGCACGCCGTCTTCGACAGCCTCGAGTTCCGTGTCCTGCGCGACCGGCTGTTCGAGTACCTCGACGCGCCCCAGGAGGAGGCCGACCACGGGTTCGACCTCGACGGCGCGCTGCTCGCGCCCGACGAGGTGGCCGGGTGGCTGGAGGAGCATGCCGCGCCCGGCGCCACCGTGGGCGTGCACCTCGTCGGCCAGTGGGGCCGTGGCACCGGGGACGCCACCGCCCTGGCGCTGGCCACCGACGGTGACGCGGCGGCATACGTCGACCTGACCACGCTGGACCCGCTGGGGGAGGCGGCCGTCGGCGCCTGGCTGGCCGACGCGCAGCGTCCCAAGGTGCTCCACGACGCCAAGGGCCCCCTGCTCGCCCTCGCGGCACGCGGCTGGAGCGTCGAGGGGATCGCGACCGACACCGCCCTGGCTGCCTATCTCGTCCGACCCGACCAGCGCTCCTACGACCTCGCCGACCTCGTGCTGCGCCACCTCGGGCGCGAGCTGCGGGCCGAGACAGACACGTCCGGCCAGGGACTGCTCGACTTCGGTGAGGAGGGTGACGTGGGCGCGCAGGACGCGATGGTCCGGGCTCGCGCCGTGCTCGACCTGGCCGGCTCGCTGGCCGAGCAGCTCGAGGCGACGGGCGGCACGTCGCTCCAGCAGGACGTCGAGCTCCCGCTCGAGCAGGTCCTCGCGGGCATGGAGCGCACCGGCATCGCGGCCGACGTCGAGGTGATGACGGGGCTGGAGGCCGACTTCGCCGCGAAGGTGCGCGAGGCGCAGGGTGACGCCTACGACGCCATCGGTGGCGACCAGATCAACCTCGGCTCGCCCAAGCAGCTCCAGGTGGTGCTGTTCGAGACCCTCGGCCTGCCCAAGACGCGGCGCACCAAGACCGGCTACACGACCGACGCCGACGCGCTGACCGACCTGTTCACCAAGACCGAGCACCCGTTCCTCGAGGCGTTGCTGCGTCACCGCGACGCCTCGCGGCTGCGTGTCACCGTCGAGGGCCTGCTCAAGTCGGTCGCCGACGACGGCCGCATCCACACCACCTACCAGCAGACCATCGCGGCGACCGGTCGGCTGTCGTCGACCGACCCCAACCTCCAGAACATCCCGATCCGCACCGACGAGGGACGCCGGATCCGCGAGGTGTTCATCGTGGGCGAGGGCTACGAGTCGCTGATGTCGGCCGACTACAGCCAGATCGAGATGCGGATCATGGCCCACCTCTCCGGTGACGAGGGTCTGATCGAGGCGTTCCGGTCGGGGGAGGACCTGCACCGGTTCGTCGGCTCGCGGGTGTTCTCCGTCGAGCCCGAGGACGTCACCTCGGCCATGCGCTCCAAGGTCAAGGCGATGTCCTACGGTCTGGCCTACGGCCTGTCGGCGTTCGGCCTGTCGAAGCAGCTCACCGTCTCGACCGGTGAGGCGCAGGGCCTGATGGACGAGTACTTCGCGCGGTTCGGCGGGGTGAAGGACTACCTCGACACGGTCGTCGTGCAGGCGCGCGGGACGGGCTACACCGAGACCATGCTGGGGCGGCGGCGCTACCTGCCCGACCTCACCAGCGACAACCGGCAGCGTCGCGAGATGGCCGAGCGGATGGCCCTCAACGCACCCATCCAGGGATCGGCCGCCGACATCATCAAGCTGGCGATGCTGCGGGTCGAGGCGGCTCTCAAGGAGTCCGGCGCGCGGTCGCGACAGCTGCTCCAGGTGCACGACGAGCTGGTGCTCGAGATCGCGCCCGGTGAGGCTGCCGACGTGGAGGCGCTGGTCCGCAGGGAGATGGGCGGTGCCATCGAGATGGACGTCCCCCTCGACGTCAGCGTGGGTGTCGGCCGCTCCTGGCACGACGCCGCCCACTGAGCGGCTCCCAGATGCCGGCCCCAGCCGCGGCTGCCCGCCGCGAGGCGCGCGACCCTGCAGTGGGCTCCCGCCACCGGGCCCGCGAGACTGCCGTGGCAGCGCTGGTGTCGCTCGTGGTCACGGCTGCGGTGTGCGGTCGGTCCCTGGGCCGCGGGCTCTACCTGTACCGCGACTTCGTCACCGTGCCGCAGCCGCAGTGGGGTCCCGCGACCTGGGGCGACGGGCAGGCACCCCGGGCGGTGCCCCTCGACGCGGTGATGACGGCCCTGTCCGGTGTCGTGTCGACGGGGGTGCAACAGCAGGCGATGCTGACTGGCGCGGTCTTCCTGGCAGGGCTCGGCACGGCGGTCCTGCTGCGGCGGTGGGGCCTGGCCGCGATGGTGACTGGCGCCGTCCTGGCCATGTGGAACCCGTACGTCGCCGAGCGACTGCTCATCGGGCAGCCCCCGACCTTGCTCGCGTACTCGATGACGCCCTGGCTGGTCGCCGTGGTCCTCTCGAGGTCCGCAGGGGCGAAGACGCTCCTGGCCCTCGCAGTGGCTGGGCTGCCTGCCGCCCTGACCCCGTGGGGTGGGCTCGTCGCCGGTGCCGCCGTGCTCGGCTCGTCGGTCGTGGCTGAGCACCGCCGCCGGGTGGGGTGGCTCGTCGGGTGCGTAGCCGTGATCACGGGCTGGTGCCTGCCGTGGGTCGTCCCCGCCCTTGCCCACGGCTCCGGTGGTGCGGATGCCGATGGCGCTCGGGCGTTCGCGCTGGCTGCGGACTCGCCGCTGGGCGTTCTCGGCTCAGCCATGACCCTGGGCGGCATCTGGGCCTCGGGTGCCCAGCTGGCGTCGCGCGCCGAGATCACGTCCGTGGTCGCGTCGTGCCTGGTCCTCGTCGTCGCTGGTGCAGGCGCCATCGCCCTGCACCGTCGAGGTCGTTCCGGGCTGGCGCTCGGCCTCGCACTGGCGTGGGTCGGGCCACCCCTGACCGCGTGGTTGCTCGCGACCGGCCCGGGCCTGTCCCTGTTCACCTCTCTGCAGGCCCTCCCGGGCGTGGCCATCGGTCGCGACACGCATCGCTGGCTGGGGCTCAGCGCGCTGGCGGCAGCGGTACTCATCGCGGTGGCGGTCGCTGAGCTGAGCCGCCTGCTCCACCGCACTGGCGGACGGTCGTCCGGACGGCTGACCCCCACGACCGCGGTCATGGTGGTCGCGAGTCTCGCCGTGCTCTCGGCGCCGGACCTGCCCAAGGCGGTGCAGGCGGCATACCAACCGGTCACGATGCCGGCCGACTGGGAGCCCACCGTGCGCGCGGCAGCAGCGGCCGCCGGCGGTGGGACGGTCGCCGTCCTGCCGTGGCAGCCGTTCAGGGCGGTGTCCTGGGCCGGGGGGCAGCCTTTCCTCGACCCGCTGCCGAGGGCCCTGCCGGGTCGGGTGCTGACCGCACACCAGCTCACGGTGGTCCGAGACGGTGAGCCGGTCACGGTGGACGACGATCCCGTGGAGCTGGCGAGGTGGCTGACGGGCCCGCTCGACGTCGCAGACCTTCGCGCTGGGGGAGTGGCAGCCGTCGTGGTCTGGAAGGGGACACCTGGCCGGGTGCCTCCGATGCCGACGGGAATGCATGTCGTGCGCGACTCCGCGAACTTCGCCGTCTGGGCCCTGTAACCGGGCCCTGTAACCGGGCACTGTGACACGCCGCACACCGCGAAATTCCGGGGATTGCACGAAAAAGCCAACCAGCCGGTAACATTCCCGGGACACCACTAGCCGGGGAGGCCCTGGAGCATGAAGTTCTTCCGTCCAAACGAGCGTGGCGAGGTTTCGTCAGCAGTTGCCGTCACGCTGCTCAGCCTCGTGCTCGGTGGGGGCGCCGCCGCCGCCGCCGTGGTCACCGTGGTGAACACGCAGGGTCCTGGCGACAGCGCCGCGGTCCAGTCGGGTCAGAAGGACCTCGTCGACCCCGCCCAGATCATTGCCTACGGCGGMTGATCAGCCACCCACGCTGACTAGCCCTCTACTGCCTGGGAACGGGCGTCGGTCATCGCGATCGGCGCCCTTCTCTGTGCCACCAGGGTCAGCAGTCGCTCCCAGTAGTCGGCCGTTCCCGTCCAGGTGAACTGCCGGGCGTAGTCGCGGGCGTGCTCCCCCATCTCGTCCCGACGGACGCGGTCGGCGAGCAGCTCCGACACCTCGTGTGTCATGGCGTCGAGGTCGTCGACCAGCACCCCGGTGCGGCCGTCGACGATGGACTCCGACAGTCCGCCGGCATCGTGGTAGGCGATGGTCGGGACGCCGTGGCTGGCCGCCTCCACGACACACAGGCCCCAGCCCTCCTTGACGCTGGGTGCGAGGGCGAGCCAGGCCGCGGCCAGCTCGGCGTGCTTGGTCTCCTCGTCGACGAAGCCGAGCAACGACACGTCGTCCTCGACGCCGGACTGGTGGGCGTGCTCGGCGATGCGGTCGTGCCACCACCCGTGGCCGATGACGCGCAGCTGGAGGCCGGGGTGCGTCGGCCGGAGCCGGGCGACGACGTCGATGGCGTGCTCGACTCGCTTGTGCGGCACCAGCCGCCCCAGGACGACGATGGTCGGGCGGTCGCCGCGGGCGACGCTGAGTGAGCGTGGGGCGTCGGTGCCGTTGTGGATGACGGCGATGCGTTCGCGRTCCACCCCCAGCTCGACGAGCTCGTCCCTCGTCCTGCCGGACACGGCGACGTACTGCCTGGTGCGATAGACCCGGGGGGCCACCTTCGACTCGATGAACCAGCCGATCCGGGCCGCCACCGGACCGAAGACCACCGGCCACTGCTCCCGGTGCACGTGGTGGACCAGCACGACCAGCGGGCTGCTCGTGCCCCAGGCCGAGAAGAAGGGAATGCCGTTCTGGGTGTCCACCACCGCGTCGTACGGTCCCTGCGCCCGCTCGTCCCGACGCAGCGCCCGCATGGCCGCGGCATACACGCTCAGGCGGCCGCCCTGGCGGCGGTAGGTCACCCCGTGCAGGGTCTCCCGTGGCGGGGCGTCCCCGTGCGCGGCGCAGTAGATGGTGACGTCGTGGCCGCGGCCGGCCAGGTGCTGCCCGACGGTCTCGAGATAGTGCTCCGCGCCACCGCCCTCAGGGTGCGTCGCGTCGCGCCAGCTGAGAAGAGCGATACGCACCTGTGGAGATCCTCACACGTCCGGAGATTGGCTAAGTTGACTCATGAGTAACCGTACCGGCATTAAGGTTCACCCCGTGATCGAGATGGGATATCCGGCTGCGCCTGAGCTGCCGAGGGGGTCCCTGCGGCGCTCGGTGGAGCTGTTCCGGGCCTTCCTCGTGG
>NZ_JBFUEP010000064.1:0-16796 GCF_056403895.1 Pedococcus sp. P2_E5 | reverse complement strand
CACCCGCCCCTGCTGCAGATCCAGCAGCCGGATCTCGTTGTCGACCCGCGCCAGCGCCTGCGTGCCGTCACTGTTCGTGGCAAGGCCATAGGTGGGCAGGTCGGCCTTCACCTGGACGGGCTTGCCGAGGATCTGCAGGGTGGTGGCGTCGGCGGAGTACACCCAGCCCTTGTGCGTTCCCACCACCAGTCGTGTGCCGTCGCCGCTGATCCTGACCGAGTCTGCGACTCCGAAGCGGTCGGGCACCCGGTGCCTCCCCGCAGGCTTCCCGGTGACCCCGTCCCACAGGTCAACCCACTTGTCGTTCCAGTCGCTGGCCAAGACCCCGCTGTCCATCCGCCACGCGAGGTCGGAGAAGTACGCATTGCTCGGTCTCAACGCCGATGGCGGAGTCCAGGTCCCCGACTTCACGTCGAGGAACTGCACGCCGAACGACTCCTCGCCGTCGGAGACGAGGTACCCAACCTTCTGCCCGTCGGGAGACACCGCCGGGTACTCGAGCCGTGCCGAGGCGGGATGCGGTTGGACGTACACAGAGCGCACGAAGCGGCGATCGCCCACGACGTCGTATGCCAAGAGCAGGTCGCCCCGCGTGGTCCAGATGGTCCGTCCGTCCGGGCTGAACTCCGCAGGGCCCCCCACCCCATCCCACCGCACGTGCGTTCCTTCAGCATCGCCTACCGGTGACACCACGAGATTCTCGCCGGCCAGGTAGCTGAGCTGGTCCCCCTTGGGGGAGTAGACGACGCTGTCCACCTGGCCACCCTCGTCGATCACGGACCGCACCTTGAGCGAGCTCGGGTCAATCAGGGACAGCTGGTTGTCACGGGCCACGGCGAGGGTCGAGCCATCCGGGCTGAGGGCGAACGCACCGTTGGCTGACACGGCGCCGACCTCCCGACCGGCCAACACGTCGAACGAGTGGACGCTGCCGTCATAGGCGTTCGAGAACAGGCGCGTGCCGTCGTCGCTGACGGCCAGTCCGGCCTGGGTCAGCAGGTGGGCCGTGAAGGCCGCCACCGGGCGGTCGAGGGCCCGGGTGTCCCAGACCCTGAACCAGGTGTCCTCGTCCGACTCGACCGGGTGGATGAAGCCTGCTGCCARCCAACGGCCGTTGTGGCTGAAGCCGAAGCTGCCGTGGACCACACGCCCGATGGGCATGCCGCCCAGCTGGGTGTCGGACAGGGCTGCTGTGACGGGGTCGAGGATCCGCAGGGGCACCGGGTCGACTCGCCGTTCGCCAGTCGGCATGAACGGGTTGACCGAGGCCACGAGCTGGGTCCCGTCGGGGTTGAAGCGGACTGCGCGGGCGGGGAGGTCGTGGTTGCGGGCGACCTCGGCTCGGGTCACAGCGTCGAAGACGGTCACGCCGGTGAAGTTCCCACCGACTGCCACGGTCCGCCCGTCCGGCCGTACCGAGACGGCGTTCGGCGAGAACACCCCCGCCGTGCCGATGAGCTCGGGCGAACGGTCCAGCACCGCGCTGAGGTTGTTTCGCGTGTCGGACGAGTCGTCGAGCCGTGTCCCCGCCACGGCCAGAAGCAGTGCCAAGTCGATGTTGGGCGCGCGCAGTGCCTCGGCGCCGAGCCGTCGGGCGTCGGCCACCAGCGACTGCTGCTCGGCTCGCACACTCTCCTGGTCGGCCTTGTCTGCGGCGGTCTTCGCCAGTGCGCCGGCGACGATCGCGACCGCGAGGAGGACGGCGACTGCTGCGAGCCCGGCGCGCAGCCGCTGGTTGGAGCGGCGCTCCCGGCGGACCTGCTCCTGCGTGGCGCGTTGTTCGGTCTCGGCCAGCTCGGCCGAGGCGTCGAGGAAGGCCCGCTCCGGAGGCGTCAGCTCCGGGTCGTGCCCGCGTCGCCACTCCGCTGCGCGGGCCTGCCGGACCCCGCGGTAGAGCTCGCTGTCAGGCCGTGCCAGCTGGTCCCAGCTCTCGGCGGCCACGGTGAGGTGGCGCATGATCCGCAGTCCGTCGACGTCGTCGTCCAACCACGAACGCAGCCGCGGCCACGCGACGGCCAGGGACTCGTGGGCGATCTCGACGGTGTCTCCGTCGCTGCTCAGCAGTCGAGCGCCCACCAGCGCCTCGACCACCGCGGTGTGCTCGTCGTCCGAGGCCGCGATCCGTCGAGAAACCCTGGTGCGGACCGGTTCACCGGCATCATCCGATGACACCAGTCGCACCATGAGGTCGCGGAGCATGCCCTGCTGACTCACGGACAGCTCGCGGTAGAGCCGCTCGGCCGACTGGGCGACGGCTTCGCGCACACCTCCGGTCGCGGCATACCCCTGCACGGTGAGGGTGTCGCCCTCGCGGCGCCGCCAGGTCTGGCGAAGCACGTGCGACAGCAGGGGCAACGCCCCGGGCGAGCCCTCGACCTCGCGCACGAGCAGGTCCACCAGCCCCGGCTCCAACCGCAGCCCCGCCTGCGCGGCCGGGCCCTCGATCGCGCTCCGCAGCTCGGCAGCACCCATGCCACCCAACAGGTAGAGCCCCTTCTCCGCCAGGTGCGCGAACTCGGGATGCACAGCGAGCTCCCCGAGCCGGTCCGCGCGCAGCGAGAGGACGAGCCGCCCACGTGCGGCGAACTGGACCAGTCCCGCGAAGAACGCCTCCCGCTCCGGTGAGGCCTCCGGCAGGCTCAGGGCTTCCTCGCACTGGTCGACCACGAACACCGCGGCGGCCCGTGACGGTGCCTGGGCCAACACCTCCTCCGGGTGAGCTCCGGGCGTGACGATCGTGAGGGCGTGGCCGTCGCGCACCAGCGCCGCGGCGACCCCTGCCCGGATCAATGAGGACTTGCCACATCCGGACGGTCCCACCACGGCCAGGACGCCGACCTCGTCGAGCCGTTGCAGACATGCCACCACGTCCGCCTCGCGGCCGAAGTATGCCGGGGCGTCACCGACGTCGTAGGCGACCAGTCCCAGGTAGGGACAGACAGCCTCCGTCTCGGGTGCGGCGCCCTGGGTGACCAGGGCGGGGTCCTGGCGCAGGATCGCCTTCTCGAGCTCGGCGAGCTGTGGTCCCGGGTCGAGCCCGAACTCGTTGACGAGGGTGGCGCGGGCGCGCTGGAGGGTCGCCAGCGCCTCCGCCTGACGGCCGGCCTGGTACTGCGCGAGGGCGAGGAGGCCCCACCGCCGCTCACGGGTGGGTTGCTGGGTGACCATGCGGTGCAGCTCACCCAGGACGTCGCCGTGGCGCCCGGCCAGCAGCTGGGCTTCGGTGAGCAGGTCCTCGGCGTCGTGCCGCAGCTCGACCAGCCGCTCGGCTTCCGCCCGACCCGGCGCCCACTCGACCAGCTCGGCGAAGGGCTCGCCCCGCCAGAGCTCGAGGGCCTCACGCAACAGGTATGCCGCGCGGTCGGGTTCGCGGGCGCCCGTCAGCTGACGGCCCCGGTCCAGGAGGTGTTCGAAGCGGACGTGGTCGAGGTGGTCACGGTGGACCTGGAGCCGGTAGCCCTGGGTCGAGGTCTCGATGATGTCGGCACCCAGTGCCTTGCGCAGCCGTACGACGCAGCCCTGGACGATCTTGGTCCACGAGCTCGGAGGGCTCTCGCCCCACAACGCCTCGGCGAGGGTGTCGGCGCTGACCGGAAGGCCGTGGCGCACAGCGAGGGCCTGCAGCACGACGCGGTCTCGCAGCCCGAGAGCGGACTCCGCTCCGTCGAGTTCCAGTGGGCCGAGGACGCCGATACCCATACCCCTGACGGTCGACCCATGGTGGTGCGCCGTCAACCACCGCGTTACCGGCGTGATACCGCCTCCGCGGCCCAACCGAAACCGCTGAGTCGAGACGGAATCGGGCGAAGGCCGTGAATCGCCCACCTCTCGGCTTTACCGACGAGTCAACAGACCTTCACGCGTTCGCGGCCGGGCAGGTAGCTGCGCCGCTCCTGCTCGGTCAGGTCCCGCCCGGCGATCCGGCAGGCGGTCGTGACCGCAGTCTCGGGCCGCGGGTCCCACAGCGAGACGTCTCCGTGTGGCCAGGCGATGAGTACATCGGAGGTTCCTTGGGCGAAACCCGCGGTGCTTTCTGACTCAGCGCGGACGAAGCCGAGGTAACGAAGGGTGCGGGCATCCCAGAGCTCCACCGGACCGGACCCGGAGGTCGTGAACCGGGTGCGATCCGACGAGAACTGGATCGCCCACCCGCCGCCAATGTGCGGTCCCGACGTCGTGGACCGCGTCGACAGGGTCTTCGGATCCAGGAAGGCTGCTGTGCCGTGGCCGTCCTTGGACGGGTCGCTGCCGACCACGAAGACTGCCTTCCCGTCGGGCATCCAGGAGAACCCCTCGAGGTCCAGACCCGGATCGGCAGTCTGCACCACCCGTCCGGCGTCGAGGTCCAGCAGCTGGAGCTTGTGGTCGATCCACACCAACGCCCGAGTGCCGTCGCCATTGGCGGCGAGGGCGTACGTGGGCACATCTGCTTTCGCCTGGACGGGCTTGCCGATGATCTCCAGGGTGGACGCATCGACCGCGTAGACCCAGCCGTGGTGCGTCCCCACCACCAGGCGCGTGCTGTCTCCGCTGAACTTCGCGCTGTCCACGACTCCGTAGCGGTCGGGCACGCGGTGCTGGCCGGCAGCCCTCCCGGTGACGCCGTCCCACAGGTCCACCCATTGGTCGTTCTGGGCGCTGGCCACCATTCGGCCGTCCGGCCGCCAGTCGAGGTCGAGGATGTAGGCGTTGCTCTCTCGGAAGGCAGACGGCGGGGTCCGACGGCCAGACTCGACGTCGAGCAGCTGTACGGCGAAGGACTCATCGCCACTGTCGAAGAGGCTTGCCACGGTCCGCCCGTCCGCTGACAGCCTCACGATCACCCTGTCCGACTTTGGCGGCGGTTCGACCGGGACGGAACGCACGAACTGACGGTCGCCCACGAGGTCCCACATCAGCAGCCGGTCCTCGCCCCGGCTGTAGAGCGTCCGCCCGTCGGGGCTGAAGCCGACCGAGCTGCCGGCCCTCGGGCCGAGACGCACCCCGGACGCGTCGGGATCTGCGAGCTTCCGGACGACCAGGGTGCCTTCGCCGACCTCGTAGCCCAGCTGATCGCCCGTCGGCGAGAACCCGAGCTCGCCGATGCCGGCGTCCTCCTCGATCACCGACTTCACCGACAGTCGTGTGGCGTCGAGCAAGGCGATCTGGCTTCCCCGGGACACTGCCAGGGTCGAACCGTCCGGGCTGAGCGCGATCTCCCCGGTGCCAGGAGCGGACCGGATCTCGCGACCCGCGGTCACGTCCAGGGTGTGGACCCGGTCGCCCGCCGAGGCGTGGACCATCGCGCCGTCATCGCTCACGGCGAGGCGCCCGACGAGGAGTGGCACCGTGAACGCCGCCGCCGGACGGGCGAGGTTGCCGGTGTCCCACACCCTGATCCAGGTGTCCTCGTCCAGCTCGGTCGGGTGGATGAAGCCGGCTGCCAGCCAGCGGCCGTTGTTGCTGAAGGCGAGCTGCCCGTGGACGACGCGCCCCTGCGGTAGGCCGCCCAACTGGGTGGGGGCCAGGGCCGCGGTCTGGGGGTCGAGGAGCCGAAGGGGGATGGGGTCGATCCTCCGTTCACCGCTCGCCATGAAGACATTCACTGCGACGGCGAGCTGGGTGCCGTTCGGGTTGAAGCGCACCCCGTTGACGGGGATGTCGTGGTTGCGCGCCACTTCCTTGCGGGTCTCGGTGCTCACCAGGGTGACCCCGATGTCCCACCCCGTGACGGCCACGGCCCGCCCGTCGGGTCGCACCGCCAGGCCAATCGGGTGGAGAACCTTGCTGACGCCGATCAGCTCCGGCGCGCGGTCGAGGACGGCGGCGAGGTTGTTCCGGGTGTCGGGGGAGTCGTCGAGCCGTGTCCCGGCCACCGCCAGGAGAAGCGCGAGGTCCGGCGCGGCACTCCGCAACGCCTCTGAGCCCAGGCGGCGCGCGTCTGCCACCAGCGACTGCTGCTCGGCTCGAACACTCTCTTGGTCGGCCTTGTCTGCGGCGGTCTTCGCGAGCGCGCCCGCGACGATCGCCACCGCGAGCAGCGCCGCGACCGCTGCGAGGCCGGCACGGAGCCGCTGGTTGGAGCGGCGTTCCCGGCGGACCTGCTCCTCGGTGGCGCGCTCCTCGGTCTCGGCCAGCTCGGCGGAGGCGTCGAGGAAGGCCCGCTCCGGCGGTGTCAGCTGCGGGTCGTGGCCGCGTCGCCACTCCGCTGCCCTGGCCTGCCGGACCCCGCGGTAGAGCTCGCTGTCGGGTCGGCCGAGCTCGTCCCAGCTCTCGGCGGCCACAGTGAGGTGACGCATGATCCGCAACCCGTCGACGTCGTCGTCCAGCCACGAGCGCAGCCGCGGCCACGCGACGGCGAGGGACTCGTGCGCGATTTCGACGGTGTCGCCGTCACTGCTCAGCAGCCGTGCCCCTACCAGGGCCTCGACGACGGCCGTGTGCTCGTCATCCGAGGCCGCGATCCGTCGAGAAACCCTGGTGCGGACCGGTTCGCCGGCGTCGTCCGACGAAACCAGCCGCACCATGAGGTCACGGAGCATGCCCTGCTGCGTCGGCGTCAGGTCGCGGTAGAGCCGCTCGGCCGACTGGGCGACGGCTTCGCGCACTCCTCCTGTCGCGGCATACCCCTGCACGGTCAGCGTGTCCCCCTCGCGGCGGCGCCAGGTCTGGCGCAGCACGTGCGACAGCAGGGGCAGCGCCCCTGGCGACCCCTCGGCCTCGCGGACCAGTAGGTCCACCAGCCCTGGCTCGAGCCGCAGACCTGCCTGCGCGGCCGGGCCCTCGATGGCGCTGCGTAGCTCGGTCTTGCCCATGCCGCCGAGGAGGTACAGCCCCCTCTCCACGAGGTGGGCGAAGTCGGGGTGGGCAGCGAGCTCGCCGAGGCGGTCGGCGCGCAGGGAGATGACGAGTCGACCACGTGCCGCAAAGTCGACCAGCCCGGCAAAGAAGGCTTCCCGCTCGGCGGACGTCTCCTCGAGAGCCAAGGCCTCCTCGCACTGGTCGACCACGAACACGGCGCCTGCCCCCGACGGCGCCTGGGCCAGCACCTCCTCGGGGTGGGCTCCAGGCGTCACGATCGTGTGGGCGTGGCCGTCGCGCACCAGCGCCGCCGCGACTCCTGCTCGGATCAGTGAGGACTTGCCACATCCGGACGGGCCCACCACCGCGAGGATGCCAGCGTCGTCGAGGCGCTGCAGGCAGGCGACGACGTCCGCCTCGCGGCCGAAGTATGCCGGTGCGTCACCGACGTCGTACGCGACCAGTCCGAGGTAGGGACAGACGGCGTCCTCCACGGGGGCGGCGCCCTGGGCCACCAGTGCCGGGTCCTGGCGCAGGATCGCCTCCTCGAGCTCGGCGAGGTGGGGGCCGGGGTCGAGCCCGTACTCGGTGACGAGGGTGGCCCGGGCGCGCTGGAGCGTCCCGAGGGCCTCCGCCTGACGGCCGGCCTGGTACTGCGCGAGGGCGAGCAGGCCCCAGCGACGCTCGCGCGTCGGCTGCTGGGCGACCATGCGGTGCAGCTCACCCATGACGTCGCCGTGTCGCCCGGACCGGATGGTGGACTCGGCATAGAGGTCCTCGGCGTCACGTCGGCGCTCGCCTAGCCGCTCCGACTCGATCCGACCTGACTCCCACTCGGTGAGGCGTTCCAGCGGGTCTCCACGCCACAGGCCGAGCGCCTGCCCGCTGGCGTACCGCGCGCGCTCGGGTTCGCCGGTCGCGAGCAGCTCGCCGGCCCGGCGCAGCAGGTCCTCGAAGCACAGGTGGTCGAAGTCGTCCCGGTGCAGGACCAGCCGGTAGCCCGCGCCGGACGTCGCGATGGCCGGGGACCCGAGCGCCTTGCGCAGACGGGAGACGCACCCCTGGACCACCTTGGGCCACGAGGGCGGGAGGTGTTCGCCCCAGAGCGCCTCCGCCAGCGACTCGGCCCGCACGGTCTCACCGGGGCGGGCGGCCAGGGCCTCGAGGACCACCTGGTCCCGAGGAGCCAGGAGGGTCCTTCCCTCGTCGACCTCGAGGGGGCCGAGCACCGCGATGCGCACACCTCGAATGTGACCCTCCGCTGGTACCCCGTCAACGGTGCTGATACCCGGCTGATACCTGGTCGGCGCTGCCCCGGTACCGGTGGGTGCGACAACGGTCGTGGACAGCCCGTCCGGCACGAAGCACCAGCTCAAGCAAAGGATTCAGGACCATGTCGCACACCACCAGCATCCGCCGGTCGGCCTCCATCCTCGGAGCCACCGGACTCATCGCCCTGTCGTTGGCCGGTCCGGCCAGCGCCCGCGAGGTCCCCGGCAACGGCGATCCCACAGAGCAGTACTGCTCCAGCTCCTGCTACGAGGGGGGAACCACCCTCGTGGACACGAGCTCGGGTGCGGCCCCACGCGTCGACGGCGGAACCGTCGAGTACGTGCAGCTGGGCGCGGGCCTGCTGGCCGGACTCGCCCTGGCCGGAGCCGGTGCCGCCGCCTTCTCGCGCCGCACCCACACGCACGCAACCGCCTAGTCCACCACCCACGAATCACACCAACGAATCAGGAGATGTAGTCATGTCACGCACCATCCAACGCCGGGGCGCACAGGCTCTCGGCGCCGCCGCGATCTTCGTCCTGGCCTTCAGCGGTCCTGCCACTGCCAGGCCCGACGAGGCCGGCGGCACCCAGCAAGCATCGAGCAGCACCGGCCAGACGTGGCAGGAGAAGTACGAATGCCACTACCTCGGCAAGTGCCCCAATGCGCCGTCGACGACACCCCGGCCACCCGAGAGCAGCGGCAACGGCTACGACGTCGAGTACCTCCAGCTCGGAGCTGGCGTCCTCGCCGGGATCGGACTCGCAGGGGCAGGCATGGCTGCCACCTCGCGGCGGCGCCACGGTCATGCCGCACTTCCCGCCTGACAGGGGGGCACGGAGTCCTGGCGGGGGACGCGGGTCCGGTGCACTGTTGGTGCGCCGGACCCGCGCCGCGCAAGTGGCCGATGAACAAGCATCGCCCGGGGTGCAGGCAGTTGCTTGGAGAACCAAGTATGCTTTAACATTCCAAGTATGACTCTCACCGAGCGCGAGCGGGACATCGTGGACCTGCTCCGGGCCGAGCCCCTGCTGGATGCGGCTGCCATCGCCGACCGCACGGGTTCGACCAAGGCGGCCGTCTCCGTGCACCTGTCCAACCTCACCCGCAAGGGCGCCATCCTCGGCCGGGGCTACGTGGTTCGCCCGGAGGCACACTCCGTGGTGGTGGTGGGGGGCGCCAACATGGACATCAAGGCACACTCCAGCCACGCCATCCAGCTGCGCACCTCCAACCCCGGAGCGGCCATCAGCACCCCCGGGGGCGTGGGGCGCAACATCGCGGAGAACCTTGCCCGGCTCGGCAGCCCGACGCACCTCGTGGCCCCGGTCGGCCGCGACGCCTTCGGCGACGAGATCGTCGCGGCCACCCGTGCCGCCGGCGTGGTCGTCGACCACATGATCGCCTCGGACGACCCCACCGGCAGCTACCTCGCCGTGCTCGACGCCTCCGGCGAGCTCGTGGTCGCGGTGTCGAACATGCGGGCCACCGACCGGTTGACCGTCCGTCAGCTGATGCGCTCGCGCGACCTGCTCAGCCACGCCGACCTGCTGGTGCTGGACGGCAACGTCCCGGAGGCGCCGGCCGCCTGGCTGCTCGACTTCGCCGCGGCGGTGAAGGTCCCAGTGGTGATGGACCCCGTCAGCGTCGCCAAGGCTCGGCCGCTGGCGCACCTGCTCTCACCGCAGCGCCCGCTCTTGGCGCTGACACCCAACCTCGACGAGCTGTCCGCCATCGTGGGCGAGGCCGTGCCGCAGACCCGCGCCGACATCACGCGCGCGGCCCGACGACTGCACGACGTCGGTGTCAGCAACGTCTGGGTGCGCCGCGGTGTCCGTGGCAGCCTGCTCAGCAGCCTCGGTGACAGCGGGCGCGCGACCGTGGTGACCCTCCCCGCACCGCCGGTCAAGCCGGTCGACGTCACCGGCGCAGGCGACTCGATGACTGCCGCCTTCGTGCACGCCCTGATGCGCGGTGACGCGCCAGCCGACGCGGCCCGATTCGGGCAGATGGCGGCCGCGCTCACGGTCGCCAGCCCTGAGACCGTCCGACCCGACCTCACCGCCCGCCTCATCGACGCAGAGCTCAGGAAGGCGCTGCGCCGCAAGTCCAAGGAGAACCGATGAACGCCCCCCACCCCTCGCTCCAGCTCACCACCGAGGTGGCCGAGGCGCTCGCGAACGGCCGACCGGTCGTCGCGCTCGAGAGCACGATCATCAGCCACGGCATGCCCTACCCCCGCAACGTGGAGATGGCCCTCGAGGTCGAGCAGATCATCCGCGACGGCGGGGCCGTGCCGGCCACGATCGCCGTCCTCGACGGCATACCGCGCATCGGCCTGACGCGTGACGAGCTCGAGACCCTTGCCACCCACCCCGACGTCGCCAAGGTCAGCCTGCGCGACCTTCCCTATGTCATGGCGCGCAAGGCGCACGGCGCCACCACGGTCGCCAGCACGATGCGGCTGGCCGCCCTGGCTGGGATCCGGGTCTTCGTGACCGGCGGTCTCGGCGGGGTGCACCGCGGAGCCGCGACGAGCTTCGACATCTCGGCTGACCTCACCGAGCTCGGCCAGACCGACGTCGCGGTGGTCAGCGCGGGCGTGAAGTCGATCCTCGACATCGGCCTGACCCTCGAGTCGCTCGAGACGCTCGGTGTGCCGGTGGTCGTCGTCGGCTCCGACGAGTTCCCCTCCTTCTACTCGCGCGAGAGCGGCCACGCCGCTCCGATGCGGGTCGACTCGGCGCAGGACCTCGCGGCGATGATGCGGGCCAAGTGGTCGCTCGGTCTCGCCGGGGGGATCGCCGTCACCAACCCGGTCCCCGCCGAGGACGAGATCCCGGCTGCCGAGATCGGCGGCCTCATCGACCAGGCCCTGGCCGAGTGCTCCGAGCGCGGCATCCACGGCAAGGACATCACGCCCTTCCTCCTCGGCCGCATCGTCGAGCTGTCGGGTGGTGCCAGCCTCGAGACCAACATCGCGCTGGTCAGGCACAACGCCAGGCTGGGAGCCGCGCTCGCGGCGGCATACCAAGCGCTCGTCTGACCGTCCGGGGCCGCGCCCGAGACGGGGGTATGCCGGGTGGTGACCACCCGGCACTCCGTCCAGCCTGCGGGTCGGTCGTCGATGGGTGACCCGCAGGCGGGTAGCCTCATCGGGTACTCATCCGGCACCACGATGGAGAAGTCTGTGGCCACGATTGACGCAGTAGGCGCCCGCGAGATCCTCGACTCCCGTGGCAACCCCACGGTCGAGGTCGAGGTGGCCCTCGACGACGGCACCATCGCCCGGGCGGCGGTTCCCTCGGGCGCCTCCACCGGCGCCTTCGAGGCGGTCGAGCGCCGTGACGGCGACAAGAACCGCTACCTCGGCAAGGGGGTCCAGAAGGCGGTGGATGCCGTCCTCGACGACATCAACCCCAAGCTCGTGGGCTACGAAGCCAGCGAGCAGCGGATCATCGACGGCGTCATGCTCGGCCTCGACGGCACCGACAACAAGGCCAAGCTCGGGGCCAACGCCATCCTCGGGGTCTCGCTGGCCGTGGCGAAGGCCGCCGCCGAGTCGGCCGGCCTCCCGCTGTTCCGCTACCTCGGTGGCCCCAACGCGCACGTGCTGCCCGTCCCGATGATGAACATCCTCAACGGTGGCAGCCACGCCGACTCCAACGTCGACGTCCAGGAGTTCATGATCGCGCCGATCGGCGCCGAGTCGTTCCGTGAGGCACTGCGCTGGGGTGCGGAGGTCTACCACGCGCTCAAGGGCGTGCTCAAGGAGCGCGGCCTGGCGACCGGCCTCGGCGACGAGGGTGGCTTCGCTCCCAACCTCGACTCCAACCGGGCCGCCCTCGACCTCATCCTCGAGGCCATCGAGAAGGCCGGCTACGAGGCCGGCACCCAGATCGCCCTGGCCCTCGACGTCGCGGCGAGCGAGTTCCACAACGAGGATGGCACCTACCAGTTCGAGGGTGCCGCCAAGACCTCGGCCGAGATGGTCGACTACTACGCCGGCCTGGTCGACTCCTACCCGCTGGTGTCCATCGAGGACCCGCTCGACGAGGACGACTGGGACGGCTGGAAGGCCATGACCGACCGCCTCGGCGACCGTGTCCAGCTCGTCGGCGACGACCTGTTCGTGACCAACCCGGTGCGCCTGCAGCGTGGCATCGAGTCCGGCACGGCGAACGCCCTGCTGGTCAAGGTCAACCAGATCGGCTCGCTCACCGAGACCCTGGACGCCGTCGACCTGGCCCACCGCAACGGCTACCGCTGCATGATGAGCCACCGCTCCGGCGAGACCGAGGACGTCACCATCGCCGACCTGGCGGTCGCGACCAACTGCGGCCAGATCAAGACCGGTGCGCCGGCACGGTCCGAGCGCGTCGCCAAGTACAACCAGCTCCTGCGCATCGAGGAGGAGCTCGACGACGCCGCTGTGTATGCCGGCGCCGGCGCCTTCCCGAGGTTCGCGCCGCAGGCCTGACGGCGGGCGCGCAGGGACACCAGGCAGGGACACCAAGGGAACTCACGATGGCTGACTCGGGACACGGCACGGGCGGGCAGGACAAGCCCGTCCGTCGGGCTGCCCCGGCACGCACCGGGGCAGCCCGTCCCGGCCGTCAGGGTGCGCCACGGTCCGCCTCGGCGCGACCGGGAGCCGGACCTGGTCGCTCACGGGCCACCGCCTCGGGGGCGGCGCGCAAGGTCGCGGGTGCCCCGGTGTCCCCCGAGCGACGCAGCTCGCGGGGCGTCCTGCGAGTGGTCGTGCTCGCGTCCATCTTCGTGCTCCTCGCCGTCACCCTCGTCCCGACGCTGCGTTCCTACCTGCGGCAGCAGGGCGAGATCGACGCCCTGCGCGGACAGGTGACCGAGCAGCGCGAGGGGGTCAGCGACCTGCAGAAGGAACAGGCCCGCTGGAACGACGACGCCTACGTCATGCAGCAGGCGCGCGAGCGGCTGAAGTTCGTCAAGGTCGGCGAGAAGTCCTACACCGTGATCGACGGCAAGCCCTCGACCAAGGCGCTGCCGGGGGTCGCGAAGGCCCCGGCCGCCTCCAGTGACCACCCGTGGTACGGCCAGCTGTGGGAGTCCGTCCAGGTCGCCGATGCCGGCCCGACCGCAGCAGGCGCGAGCGGCACCACGAGCGGCAGCACGGGCACGACTGGCGGCACCGGCTCGACCGGCTCGACCAGCTCGACCAGCTCGACCAGCTCGGCCAAGTGAGCGACCAGGCGACGCAGGCCGACCTGGACGCCGTGCAGGCCCAGCTCGGCAGGGTGCCCCGAGGCGTCGCCGCCGTCGCGCACCGCTGTCCCTGCGGCGCACCCGACGTCCTCAAGACCGAGCCGCGCCTGCCCGACGGCACGCCGTTCCCGACGACCTTCTACGCCACCTGCCCCAAGCTGACCGGAGCCATCTCCACCCTCGAGTCCATCGGGGTGATGAAGGAGATGAGTGACCGACTCGCGGGCGACGACGACCTGGCGGCTGCCTACGCCGCTGCCCACGACGACTACCTCGCGCGGCGCTCCGAGCTCGGACAGGTCGCGGAGATCGAGGGCATCTCGGCCGGGGGAATGCCGACCAGGGTCAAGTGCCTGCACGTCCTCATCGCGCACTCCCTCGCGGTGGGGCCCGGCGTGAACCCGCTCGGCGACGAAGCCCTCACGATGCTCGACGACTGGTGGGCGACTGGTTCGTGCGTGCCCGACGAGGAGCTCGCGGCAGTCCGCGCGGCGCTCCCCGTGGACGGGACGTGACCGTGGTGACGCGCGTCGGGGCGATCGACTGCGGCACGAACTCGATCAGGTTGCTGGTCGCCGACGTCGACCCCGAGACCGGTGCCCTCGTCGATGTCCTGCGCCGGATGGAGGTGGTGCGCCTCGGTTACGGCGTGGACCGCACCGGCCGCATCGACCCCGTCGCCATGGAGCGCACCCTCGCGATGGCCGCCGAGTATGCCGCGCAGTGCCAGGAGCTCGGCGCGGCCCGGGTCCGCTTCGTGGCCACGTCGGCGTCCCGGGACGCCTCCAACGCCGACGAGTTCGTGGCTGGCGTTCGAAAAGCGTTCTCCCACTACGGAATCGCGCCAGCGGTCATCTCAGGCGACGAGGAAGCCGCCCTGTCGTTCAGGGGAGCCACGGGCGAGCTGCGGGCACACGGCATACCAGGTCCCTATCTGGTGGTGGACCTCGGTGGTGGCTCGACCGAGTTCGTCCGCGGCGGGGACGTCGTCGAGGCCGCCCTCTCCGTCGACATCGGGTGCGTCCGGATGACCGAGCGGCACCTGCGGTCGGACCCGCCCGTGCACGCCGAGATCGCCGCGGCCGTCCGTGACATCAACGCGGCCATCGACCTCGCGGCCGAGCGTGTCGAGTTCAGCGGGGTGAGCGCGCTGGTCGGGCTGGCCGGAACCGTCACCACCATCACGGCCCATGCGCTGGGGCTCGAGGCCTACGACCCGGAGCGGATCCACCTGAGCGAGCTGTCGTCCGGCGAGGTGCTGGCGGCCTGCGAGTCGCTGCTCCACATGACGCGCGCGGAGCGGGCTGCCCTGGGGTTCATGCACCCCGGGCGGGTCGACGTCATCGGCGCCGGGGCGCTGATCTGGCACGAGGTGGTGCGCCGGCTGGCGGGCCTCGGCGTGGAGCGGGTCATCACCTCCGAGCACGACATCCTCGACGGGATCGCCCTCTCCGTCGCCGAGTGACCGGCACGCCCGCACTTCTGGCCAGGTGTGCCGGATGCGGCCGGTCGACGGGCAGCCTCGCGCGCCATGAGTGGCCAGAAGTCGGGGGGATCCCCAGGGGTGGGTGGAGTCAGCTGCTCGGCAGCAGGGCGGACAGGCCACCCCACACGGTCGACACGACGATCTCCGTGGCGTCCTGCGCGGACACCTCGGGGCGGCGGATGCGCCACACGGCCACTCGCTCGCAGGCGCCGATGATCACCTCGACGTAGCCCTCGAGCAGCTGGTCGGGTACGCCCGCCAGGGCGGGCGCTGCGCGGAAGGTGGCCATGGTCGCGGCCGACTGCTGTTCGCGGATGCTCTCGATCAGCGGACTGGCCTGCGTGGCGACGGCGCCCTCCTGCTGGATGAGCACGAAGGCGGTGGCGTGCTCGTCGATGAAGGCGAAGAAGGCGGCGACCCCCGCACGGAACACCTCCTCGAGCGGCGCGTCGGGTCCGACCGCCAGCCAGGCCGCCTCGGTGGCCACCCGGAGCTGGGTCCTCGCGTGGGTGATGCACGCCGAGAGCAGGCCCTCCTTGGAACCGAAGTACTCGTAGATCAGCGGCTTGGTGACACCGACGCGCTCGGCGATGTCCTCCATGGTGGTGGCCTGGAAACCGCGCTCCGCGAAGACCTCCTCGGCGACCCGGAGGATCTGCTCCTCACGCTGGGCGCGGGGCATCCGCACGCGCGGGGCCCGGGGGGCGGCCGAGGTCTTCACGGGAGGACTGTATCCCGGGCGTGACCGAACTTACTGCGGGTAAGTCCCTCGGGCGGCGGTGGTGGGCCGTCAGTATCCCGACGCCAAACCGGCGAGCAGGAGGATGCAGGCGCTGGCGGCGACCACGAACAGGACGGCGACTCCGGCGATGATGCCCAGCACGATGAACCGGGTCTTCTCCACGACGAGGCCGGCGATGAACGCCACGAACAGCCCGAGGTCGAGGCCGAGCGTGGAGAACTGGCCCACCTCGGGGGGCAGCGACAGGGCGTCGCCGACGGCGCGCGGGACCGCCTGGAGCGCACCGGCGACGAACAGCGCTGGCAGGCACAGCAGCACGCCCATCCAGAACTTGAAGACGTTGGACCGGCCGCGGCGCGGTGGCTTCCAGGGCTCACCCGCAGGGCGGACGGGGGGTTGCCCCGGGGGCAAGACCGGGGGCTGGCCGCCGGGATGGTGGGCAGGCGGCTGGCCGTACGGGTTGGCCGGAGGCTGCTGTCCGTAGGGGGTGGCCGGAGGCTGCTGCCCGTACGGGTTGTCTGGTGGTTGCTGCGACATGACCGGTCCCTCTCACACGATCCACGAATAGATGCCGACGCAGGCCGCGACGGCGAGCAGGGTGAGGTAGGCGAGGACGAGGCGGGTGTCGCCGAGCTTGCACTTCGAGCGCAGCAGGCCGGCGCGCCGGGCCCGCGCGTAGCCCACGATGGCCAGCGCTGCGAACCCGAGCAGCGCGACCGGCCCGAGCACCCAGCCGAGCAGGGCGATGGTGGCGAAGACGCACAGCCGCAAGGGGTCGTAGGGCGGCGAGTCCGCCTGCTGCCCGGTGTGTGGCGGCGCCACCTGGCGCGGGTCCGGTCCACTCGTCACGATGACGCCCCTCGCGTCACCGAAGGCGCTGCGGCCATCGGCAGCCCGACCGCCGTGGAGATCCGTTGCTGCGACAGGGGACGCCAGGCCTGTACCGCGCAGAACGGCGCGCACTGGTGCCCGCCCTCGTCACTCACCGTCGCGACGTGGACGCAGCACTGGGTGAGGCGCTCCTCAATCATCGTGTTCATGTCCATGAACGGCTTCACCGTGATCCGGAGCACCCGCTCGCCGAGCAGCGCCCGGAGCTTCTCGCGCTGGCCGGGGAGCCGACCGGCGGCCAGCGTCGCGAGGGTGCCGATGCCCAGGTCGCAACCGCTGCAGACGTCGCGCCAGATGTCGGCCATCGACGGGTGGGACAGCGATGACTGCTCCGACAGCAGGTCGAGCAGGGACTGCTTCACCGCCGCGCGCAGGGACACCGGC
>NZ_JBFUEP010000063.1:0-34616 GCF_056403895.1 Pedococcus sp. P2_E5 | reverse complement strand
CTCCTGCTGGAGCCGCTGTTCGCCGCCGCCGCCGTAGAGGCGGTTGGTGATGTTGCGCGCGGCGTCGTCGTTGGCCGGCACGTCGGAGTCGAGCAGCAGGAGCGGGACGCGTCCCACCTGCGCGCGCCAGACGTGGGCGTGCAGCTCGCGGCCGCCAGGCAGGTCGAGCGTGATCACGCAGGGCGTGTCGTCGTCCTCGCGCAGCAGGCTCAGGGGCAGCTCGTCCGGGTCCAGGACCGGGTAGGTCTCCTGCTGCCAGCCGTCGCGGTTCAGGCTCTGCTTGAAGTAGCCGGTCTTGTAGAACAGGCCGACGCCGACGATCGGGACGCCCAGGTCGGAGGCCGTCTTCAGGTGGTCGCCGGCCAGGATCCCCAGGCCGCCGGAGTACTGCGGCAGCACCTCGGTGATGCCGAACTCGGGGCTGAAGTACCCGATGGCGCGCGGGGCGCCGCCCTCGACCTCGCTGGCCCACGCCTGGAACCAGCGCGGCTCGGTCAGGTAGGTGTCGAGGTCTGCCTTGGCTGCCGAGACGGCCGCGACGAAGTCGGTGTCGCCCGCGAGGTCGGAGAGCTCCTGTGGGGACAGGGCCGACAGCAGCCGGACCGGGTCCTTGCGGACCTTGGTCCAGCGCTCGGGGTCGATGCGCTGGAAGAGGTCACGGGTGGGTGGGTGCCAGGACCACCGCAGGTTGCTCGCCAGGTCGCCGAGAGCGGCAATGGGCGCGGGCAGAACTGTACGGACGCTGAAGCGTCGGATCGCCTTCACGTCGGGCATCCTAAACCCTGAAGGTCAATGCCAATGACGCGTTCTTGCAGAACTTTCAAAAAGTTTCAGCGGCTGGCCCTTCTAGGCCCTCGGGAGGTGCGCGAGGCCCCAGACCGAGTAGCGTCGGGCGCGTGACAGCGACGCCACGTGCAACCAGACCTGACACTCCCGCCGCACCCCCCGCCAAGAGCACCAGCAAACGGCCACCGGGCGCGCGCACTCCCACGACGGCCTCCCCCCAGGCCCCGACCACGACGTCCCCCCAGGCCCCGATCGGACGCATCCCGGTCCAGGACGTGAGCCCGGTCGTCGACGGTGGAGCCCGGCCGGCGAAGGCGGTCGTGGGCGAGCAGTTCACCGTCGGCGCCACCGTCTTCCGGGAGGGGCACGACGCGGTCAACGCCTCGGTCGTCCTCGTGGCGCCGGACGGCACTGAGCGGGTCACCCCCATGACCTCGACCAACCCCGGGCTCAACACCTGGGCTGCCGTCGTCGAGCCCGACACCGAGGGCTGGTGGACCTACCGCGTCGAGGGCTGGTCCGACCCCTACGGCACCTGGGACCACGACGCGTCGATCAAGGTCGCAGCTGAGGTCGACACCGAGCTGATGCTCGAGGAGGGGGCCCGCATGCTCGAGCGGGCCCTGTCCGAGGTCACGCGCACCAAGGAGCAGAAGGCCGTCCTCAAGGACGCCATCACCGCCCTGCGCGACACCCGTCGCCCGCCGCTGGCACGCCTGCACGCCGGCACCGACCCCTCGGTGCGCGCCGAGCTGGCCGCCCGCCCGCTGCGCGACTACGTGAGCCCGTCCACGGCATACCCCTTGCTCGTGGAGCGTGAGCGAGCCCTGTATGGCGCGTGGTACGAGATCTTCCCGCGCTCGGAAGGTGCCGTGCAGGACCCTGCGACCGGGAAGTGGACGTCCGGAACCCTGCGCACGGCTGCCAAGCGCCTGCCCGCGATCGCGCGGATGGGCTTCGACGTCGTCTACCTCACGCCGATCCACCCGATCGGCACCACGGCGCGCAAGGGCCCGAACAACACCCTCGGCGCCGGTCCCGACGACCCGGGCAGCCCCTACGCCATCGGCTCCCCCGACGGCGGCCACGACGCGATCCACCCGGATCTCGGGACGTTCGCCGACTTCGACTACTTCGTGGCCCAGACGCACGAGCACGGCATGGAGGTGGCGATGGACATCGCGCTCCAGTGCTCGCCGGACCACCCCTACGTCGAGTCGCACCCCGAGTGGTTCACCACCCGGGCCGACGGCACCATCGCGTACGCCGAGAACCCGCCCAAGAAGTACCAGGACATCTACCCGCTCAACTTCGACAACGACCCCGTCGGGTCCTACGCCGAGATGCGTCGCATGGTCCAGGTGTGGATCGACCACGGGGTCAAGATCTTCCGGGTCGACAACCCCCACACGAAGCCGGTCGAGTTCTGGCAGTGGATCATCGCCGAGGTGGGCCGTGACCACCCCGACGTGATCTGGCTGGCGGAGGCGTTCACCAAGCCCGCGATGATGCACTCGCTCGGCAAGGTCGGCTTCCAGCAGTCCTACACGTACTACACCTGGCGCAACCAGAGGTGGGAGCTCGAGGAGTACGTCACGGAGCTCGCCGGTGACGCCGCGGCCTACATGCGACCGTCGTTCTGGCCCACGACGCACGACATCCTCACGCCCTACATGCAGTTCGGCGGCCCCTCGGCCTGGAAGCTGCGCGCCGCCCTGGCCGCGACGCTGGTCCCCACGTACGGGATCTACGCCGGCTACGAGCTCATCGAGCACGTCGCCCGTCCCGGCGCCGAGGAGCAGATCGACAACGAGAAGTACCAGTACAAGAACCGGCACTGGGAGGACTACGAGCCCGGCGGGGCCAAGGAGGGACAGTCCCTCGCGGGCTACCTGACCATGCTCAACCAGATCCGTCGCGAGCACCCGTCGCTGCACTGGCTGCGCAACATCACCTTCCACCACGTCGACGACGAGAACATCATGGCGTTCTCCAAGCGGCGGATCCTGCCCGACGGCACCGACGACACCATCGTCGTGGTCGCCAACCTCGACCCCCACAGCACGCGCGAGTCGGCCATGCACCTGGACATGCCTGCGCTCGGCCTCGACTACCACGACGGGATCGCGGCCCAGGACCTCGTCACGGGAGCGTCGTGGCACTGGGGGGAGCACGTCTACGTCAGACTCGGTCCCGAGACCGAGCCCGTCCACATCGTCGCAATCCGGAGGTTCTGATGCAGGGTCTCAACCTCGCCCAACCCGGTCTGAAGAACGACCCCGAGTGGTTCAAGACCGCGGTCTTCTACGAGGTCCTCGTCCGCGGCTTCGGCGACTCCAAGGGCTCGGGCTCCGGCGACTTCACCGGGCTGATGGCCCGTCTCGACTACCTCGCCTGGCTCGGGGTCGACTGCCTGTGGCTGCCGCCCTTCTACGCCTCGCCGTTGCGCGACGGTGGCTACGACATCGCCGACTACACCGCCGTGCTCCCCGAGTTCGGCACCCTGCCGGACTTCCAGGAGCTCGTCTCGCAGGCCCACGCCCGCGGGATCCGGGTCATCACCGACTTCGTCATGAACCACACGAGCGACCAGCACCCGTGGTTCCAGGCGTCCCGGTCCGACCCCGAGGGTCCGTTCGGCGACTTCTACGTGTGGTCCGACACGGACGAGCCGTACTCCGACGCCCGCATCATCTTCATCGACACCGAGGTGTCGAACTGGACGTTCGACCCGGTGCGGCGGCAGTTCTTCTGGCATCGCTTCTTCGGCCACCAGCCCGATCTCAACTTCGAGAACCCCGCCGTCCACGAGGCGATGTTCGACGTCGTGCGGTTCTGGATGGACATGGGCATCGACGGTTTCCGGCTCGACGCGGTCCCCTACCTCTACGAGGAGGAGGGCCACAACTGCGAGAACCACCCGAAGACCCACCAGTTCCTCGCCAAGCTCCGCAAGATGGTCGACACGGAGTACCCCGGTCGGATCCTGCTCGCCGAGGCCAACCAGCCGCCGGCGGACGTCGTGGACTACTTCGGCACCGAGGAGGAGCCGGAGTGCCAGATGTGCTTCCACTTCCCCGTCATGCCGATGCTCTACTACTCGCTGCGCGAGGAGAAGGCCGCGCCGATCGTCGACGTCCTGGCCGACACCCCGGACAAGCCACCGGGCACCCAGTGGGGCACCTTCCTGCGCAACCACGACGAGCTCACCCTCGAGATGGTCACCCCGGAACAGCGTGCCGCGATGTACGGCTGGTACGCCCCCGACCCCCGGATGCGCGCCAACGTCGGCATCCGTCGCCGGCTCTCACCCCTGCTCGACAACAGCAGGGCGGAGATCGAGCTGATCCACGCACTGCTGCTGTCCCTGCCCGGATCCCCGTGCCTCTACTACGGCGACGAGATCGGCATGGGCGACAACATCTGGCTCAACGACCGTGACGCGGTCCGCACGCCGATGCAGTGGACGCCCGACCGCAACTCGGGCTTCTCCGCGGCAGACCCCGGCAAGCTCTACCTGCCCGTCGTGTCGTCGCTCGTGTACCACTACAACAACGTCAACGTCGAGGCCCAGATGGCCAGCAGCTCCTCGCTGTTGCACTGGGTGCGCGCCATGCTCGAGATCCGCAAGCGTCACCCCGTCTTCGGTCGTGGCGACTTCGAGGTCTGCCCCTCCGACAACGAAGCCGTGCTGTCGTTCCTGCGCGTCGAGTGGGACCACGTGGACGGCACCGACTCCGAAGCCGTGCTCTGCGTGAACAACCTCGCGAGCAGGCCCCAGGCCACGACGATCCGGGTGCCCGACGAGTTCAAGGGCGCCCACCTCGCGGACCTCTTTGGCGGGCAAGGCTTTCCGAAGATCTCCGACGACGGCACCATCACCCTGACCCTCGGCTCCCGCGACTTCTTCTGGCTCCGTCTGGTGCCAGGTGCAGCGCATGGCTGAGATCCACGACGCAACTCTCTCCCCGACCAAGATCGAGCTGGTCGGCCCGTGGATGGCGCGCCAGCGCTGGTATGCCGCGAAGGGGCGGCTGCCGGTGCTGCGCAAGGTCTGGTCGTGGCGACTCGACGACCCCGCCGGCGCGGTGGGCATCGAGACGTTGCTCCTCGTCGACGAGGGTGGGTCCGAGCCGGTGCTCTACCAGGTGCCCCTCACCTACCGCGGCGCTCCGCTCGAGGGCGGACAGCACGCCCTCGTCGGCACCTTGGAACACAGCGTGCTCGGTACCCGCTGGGTCTACGACGGCACCCACGACCCCGTGTATGCCGCCCAGCTGCTCGCGCTCATCCTCGAACAGGCCGCGCCGCAGGCGGGGGGCGTCTCCGACACCCCCGAACCGGCCGTGGTGTCGAGGCGCCACCCGTCGTGGACGTCCGAGACCGTCCTCACGTCGTCGAAGGTGCTGTCCGGCGAGCAGTCGAACACCTCCATCGTGTTCGACTGCGCGGATGCTGACGGCACGCCGAAACCGTTGATCTGCAAGGTCTTCCGCATGCTGCATGCCGGGGAGAACCCCGACGTCACGGTGCAGGGCGCGTTGTCCGAGGCCGGGTCGACGAGGGTGCCCACCATGGTCGGCACGGTCAGCGCCACCTGGCCGGGCGTCGCAGAAGGTGACGACCCGGCATACGGGCACCTCGCGTTTGCGCAGGAGTTCTTCCCTGGCACGGAGGACGCCTGGCGCGTCGCGCTCCGTGCGGTGGCCGCCCGCGAGGACTTCGCCGAGGCGGCTCACCAGCTGGGCGCGGCCACCGCGGAAGTGCATGCCCGCCTCGCCGAGGTGCTCCCCACCGAACCCGTGACCCCCGAGGCGATCGCCGCGGTCGCGGTCGGCATGAGGGGGCGCTACATCGCCGCAGCCTCCGAGGTCCCGGCCCTTGCGGCACACGAGCACCGCATCGCCGACGTCTTCGACCGGGCCGTGAACGCGAACTGGCCTGCGCTGCAACGCATCCACGGCGACTACCACCTCGGGCAGGTTCTCAAGGTGGCCGAACGCGGCTGGGTGCTCCTCGACTTCGAGGGTGAGCCGATGCGACCCCTCGCCGAACGCAACCTGCCCGACCTCGCCGTGCGCGACATCGCCGGCATGCTGCGCTCGTTCGACTACGCGGCGGGTTCGTGGGAACAGTCCCACCCCGGGGGGAGCGCCCGTGACTGGGCGGCGAGCGCCCAGCAGGCCTTCCTCGACGGGTATGCCGCGCAGTGCGGTCGCGACCCTCGCGAGGACGCGGCGCTGCTCATCGCGTTCCAGCTGGACAAAGCCCTCTACGAAGTCGTCTACGAGGCCAGGAACAGGCCCACCTGGCTGACCATCCCCACGGCTGCCGTGGTCCGACTGCTCGACGACGCGAGAAAGGACCTGACATGAGTCCACGGTTCGGCAAGAAGAAGCAGAAGTCCGACTCCGCCGACGAGGCGACCCCTGAGTCGAGGACGCCCGAGGAGTCGAGGACGCCTGAGGAGCCGACGACGGCCGAGGAGCCGGCCACGCCCGAGGAGCCGGCCACGCCCGAGTCGTTGAGCGATCCGACGGCCCCTGGTCCGTCGGAACCGGCAAGGACTGCGGAGCCAGAGGGCAGCGAGGCGCCCGCGGAGACACCCACCCGCACGTGGTTCGGTCTGCCCGACCCCGATGCCGATGCCGGCGACGTGGAGACCCCCGCGGCCGAGGTGGAGACGCCCGACGCGCCCGCGGCCGAGGTGGAGACGCCCGACACGCCCGCGGCCGAGGTGGAGACGCCCGACGCGCCCAGTGCCACGGTCCCGTCCGGGCCGCCGGCCGAGACCCCGACCAGCCGCTCGGCTGCTCGCCGCGCGGCCTCGCGCCCGGCCGTCGAGCCGCCGGTCGTGCGCGAACCCGAGCCGGTGCCCGTTCCCACGACACCCGAGGAAGCGATCAGGGCGCTGGCCGACGGGCGGCACCAGYAGCCGCACGACCTGCTCGGCCACCACCTGGAGGCCGACGGCCTGCTCGTGCGCGCCTACAAGCCGTTCGCCTCCGTGGTTGCCGTGCGGTTCCAGGACGGCGAACGGATTGAGCTCGCCCACGAGTCCGACGGAGTGTGGGGCGGCATCCGGGCCGGCGCCACCGAGACCCAGGACTACCGCCTGATCGTGGCCTACGGCGACGGCATCGAGCACGAGATGGACGACCCCTACCGGTTCGCCCCCACGCTCGGGCCGATCGACCTCCACCTCATCGGCGAGGGTCGGCACGAAGAGCTGTGGACCGTCCTCGGCTCCCACGTGCGCGAGTACCCGGGCCCCATGGGCACCGTGGTCGGCACGTCGTTCGCCGTGTGGGCGCCGCGGGCCCAGGCGGTGCACGTCGCCGGCGACTTCAACGGCTGGGACACCCGCAGCCACTCGATGCGGCTGCTCGGCGAGTCCGGGGTGTGGGAGCTGTTCATCCCCGGCGTCGGCGACGGCACCCTCTACAAGTTCCTGGTGCGCGGCGCCGACGGCAAGGTCCGCGAGAAGGCCGACCCGATGGCCCGCGCCACCGAGCTGCCCCCGGGTCGGGCCTCGTCGGTCGTGCAGTCCCGCTACGGCTGGAGCGACGACGACTGGATGCGGCAGCGCGCGGAGAACGACGTGCACACGGCGCCCATGAGCATCTACGAGGTGCACCTGGGGTCGTGGCGCAGCAACCACGGCTACGCAGCCCTCGCGGAGCACCTGGTCAACTACGTCGCAGACCTCGGCTTCACCCACGTCGAGTTCATGCCCGTGATGGAGCACCCCTACCCACCGTCGTGGGGCTACCACGTGACGAGCTACTACGCCCCGAGCGCGCGGTTCGGCCGACCGGACGAGTTCCGTTACCTCGTCGACCGGCTGCACCAGGCCGGGATCGGCGTCATCCTCGACTGGGTGCCCGGCCACTTCGCCACCGACCCGTGGGCGTTGGCCCGGTTCGACGGACTGCCGCTCTACGAGCACCCGGACCCGCGCAAGGGCTGGCACACCGAGTGGGGTTCCTACATCTTCGACTTCGGCCGGGTGCAGGTGCGCAACTTCCTCGTGGCCAACGCGGTCTACTGGATGGAGGAGTTCCACATCGACGGTCTGCGGGTCGATGGCGTCGCCTCCATGCTCTACCTCGACTACGCCCGCAAGGACGGTGAGTGGATCCCCAACATCCACGGCGGACGCGAGAACCTCGAGGCGGTCGACCTGCTCCAGGAGGCCAACGCCACGGCCTACAAGCGTGTGCCGGGGATCGTGATGATCGCCGAGGAGTCCACCTCCTGGCCGGGCGTCACCAAGCCCACCAGCACGGGCGGACTCGGGTTCGGGCTGAAGTGGAACATGGGCTGGATGAATGACTCCTTGAAGTACCTCAAGGAGGACCCGATCCACCGGCAGTACCACCACCACCTGCTGACCTTCTCGCTCATGTACGCCTTCAGCGAGAACTACCTGCTGCCCATCAGCCACGACGAGGTCGTCCACGGCAAGGGCTCGCTGCTGCGCAAGGCGCCCGGCAGCCGCTACGACCAGCTCGCGACCGTGCGGGCCTTCCTCGCCTACATCTGGAGCCACCCCGGCAAGCAGCTGCTCTTCATGGGCACCGAGTTCGCCCAGGAGGCCGAATGGGCCGACGGCCGGCAGCTCGACTGGTGGCTGCTCGACCACGCGGCGCACTACCGGGTGCACAACCTCGTGAAGGAGCTCAACCGCGTCTACCGCGAGAACGAGGCCCTCTGGGCGCTGGACTCCGACCCGGCCGGGTTCGAGTGGCTCAACGCGGACGACAACGCGTGGAACACCTACTCCTACCTGCGGTTCGGCTCGCAGGACCGTCAGGGAGCCGTGGTCGCGGTCGCCGTGAACTTCGGTGGCCTGCCGAGGGACCCACTGCGGGTCGGAGTTCCGCGGGCCGGCGACTGGAAGGTCATCCTCGACACCAGCGGCTACGACGAGTTCGGCACCCCGAGCCAGGCGGAGGTCGTCGTGACGGCCCAAGACCACGGCGCCCAGGGCCAGCCGTACAGCGTCGAGGTCAGGGTCGCGTCGCTGTCAGCCGTCTACCTCGCGCCCGTCGAGACCGAGGCAGACCGGTGAACCACCCGCGGGCAGGACAGCCGGCCCAGCCCTCTGACCTCGTCGACGTCGCCCACCTCGTCACGGCCTACTACACGCTGGTCCCGGACCCGGAGGACATCGACCAGCAGGTCGCGTTCGGCACGTCGGGCCACCGCGGGTCGAGCCTGAAGACGGCTTTCAACGAGGCGCACATCCTCGCGACCACCCAGGCCATCTGTGACTACCGGAAGTCCCAGGGCTACGACGGCCCGCTGTTCATCGGTCGCGACACCCACGGCCTCTCGGAGCCCGCCTGGGCATCGGCCCTGGAGGTGCTGGCGGCCAACGAGGTGATCGTCCTGGTCGACGACCGCGACGGCTACACCCCCACCCCGGCCGTCAGCCATGCCATCATCCGCGCCAACGAGGGCCGCACGAGCGGCTCCACCCTTGCCGACGGCATCGTGGTCACTCCTTCGCACAACCCGCCTGCCGACGGCGGGTTCAAGTACAACCCACCCCACGGCGGCCCGGCCGACAGCGACGCGACGAAAGTCATCGCGGCTCGCGCCAACCAGCTGATCGCCGGCGGCCTCAAGGACGTCCGGCGCATCCCCTTCAGCCGGGCGCGCGCGCATGCCCAGCCCTACGACTTCCTGGGCACCTACGTCGACGACCTGCCGAACGTCCTTGACCTGCAAAGGATCAAGGACGCTGGGGTGCGCATCGGCGCCGACCCCCTTGGTGGCGCAGCGGTGCACTACTGGGGTGAGATCGCGGACCGACACGGTCTCGACCTCTCTGTCGTCAATCCCTTGGTCGACCCCACGTGGCGGTTCATGACCCTGGACTGGGACGGCAAGATCCGGATGGACTGCTCGTCGCCGTATGCCATGGCTTCGCTGATCTCGCGCAAGGACGACTACGACATCGCCACCGGTAACGACGCCGACTCCGACCGGCACGGCATCGTCACGCCCGACGGCGGGCTGATGAACCCCAACCACTTCCTGGCCGTCGCGATCCAGTACCTCTTCGGCGGAGCCCGCCCCGACTGGCCGGCCGACGCGGCCATCGGCAAGACGTTGGTGTCGTCCTCGATGATCGACCGCGTGGCCGCCGACGTCGGCGGACGGCTCGTGGAGGTGCCGGTGGGCTTCAAGTGGTTCGTGCCCGGGCTCATCGACGGGAGCTTCGGCTTCGGCGGCGAGGAGTCAGCCGGTGCGTCCTTCCTGCGCCGGGACGGCAAGGCCTGGACCACCGACAAGGACGGCATCATCCTGGCGCTGCTCGCCTCCGAGATCCTCGCCGTGACCGGCCAGAGCCCCAGCCAGCACTACCGCGGGCTGACCGCCAAGCACGGCGACCCGGCATACGCACGCATCGACGCAGCGGCCACGCGCGAGCAGAAGGCCAAGCTCGCCGCCCTCTCCCCCGGTGACGTCGCTGCGGACACGCTCGCCGGGGAGCCGATCACGGCCAAGCTCACGCAGGCGCCCGGCAACGACGCAGCCATCGGTGGGCTCAAGGTGACCACCGAGAGTGCCTGGTTCGCGGCACGTCCGTCGGGGACCGAAGACGTGTACAAGATCTATGCCGAGTCCTTCAAGGGCGCCGAGCACCTGGCCCAGGTGCAGGCCGAGGCCAAGGAGGTCGTCGGGGCCGCCCTCGGCGCCTGAGCGACTGTCAGGCCAGCGGGGAGTCATCGCGCCAGGACAGCCCCGATCCCGGTCGGCCGGTCGGCGGCGTCCCGCTGTGAGTTCCTCTGCCGGGGAACAGAATTCGGCCCCCAGCGGTTGGCACCCACATGACGCCCTCGAACGACGCACGCCAGCCCGGGCCTCGCAGCTTCCCCCGCCGAAGCGACACCGGCCCCAACATTGCCACCCTCGACCGCCTGCGCGGCCTGCGCCGCCCGCGGTTGATGCAGCCCGAAGCACGCCGCCACCAGCTCCCGCAGGAGTGCCGCGCCTGCTAGTACCGCGCCTGCTGGTCCGTGCCTGCTAGTCCGTCACGGCAGGAGCCGGGCCGCTCACGACGGTCTCGTCGACGGCCGAGCTGCCGGTGCCGAGGCGTGACTGCTCGTCCTTGACCCACATCTTCGTCAGCCCACCGAAGTGACCCTCGAACTTGTCCCACTCGTGCTGCGGATAGGTCGTCTGGATGGTTTCGGTCAACAGGCTCCGGAAGTCGGGTGAGTCGACCCACTCCAGCACCATGTCGTCGATGTTCGGGAGGGCGACCTCGCAGAACTCGCGGTACCGGTCGGTGTCGAAGTGGTCGTCGGCGAGGCCTTGGTATGCCGCGAGCTTGGCTCCGTAGTCGAGCGCGTCGTCGTCGGCGATCTCGAACCACGGCCCGGTGTCGACCTGGGTGCGCGCCTTGCGGCCCGTGGCGACGCAGAACACCGACCACTTCAGCAGGGCCTTCATCGCCCACGGGAAGTAGTAGTGCAGCGAGGTGACGGCCACGTCGGGGCAGGCGTTGGCGTAGTCGATCGGGTAGACGACGCCGTCCTTGACGAGCATCTCGCAGGAGTTGAACTCCCACCGGAAGAACGCGTTCACCGTCTGGGCGATGGTGACCGCCTCGGTGCCCACACCCTCGCCGAGGAAGCCGTGCTGGACGGCATACCTGTTGTGCATGGGCTCGTCGGGCTGGAACTTCATCACCATCGTCTCGGGCCCGATGGTGAGTGCCCGGGCGAACACCTCGAAGTCCGCCACCGAGGCCTGCAGGTGCATCAGCATCTCGCCGGAGTCGTCATAGGCGCTGTGCAGGTCGTCGACGTTCTTGACCTGGGACACGCCTCGCCAGCCACCGCCGTCGAACGGCTTCATGAACAGCGGGTAGCCGATCTCCTCGGCGATCGCGTCGAGGTCGAACTCCTTGTTGTAGCGGGCCGCGGTGAAGGCCCATCGAGCGTTGTCGATCGGGTTCTTGTAGGGCACCAGCACCGTCTCGGGGACATTCATCCCCAGGCGCAGCAGCGCACAGTAGGCCGAGTGCTTCTCCATGGACTGGAACGTGAACGGGCTGTTGAGCAGGTAGACGTCGTCCATGAGCGCGGCCTTCTTGAGCCACTCACGCGGGTGGTAGTACCAGTAGGCCAGCCGGTCGATCACCAGGTCCTGCCGCGGTTTGTCACGCAGGTTGAACGGCTCGATCGTCATGCGTTCGGTGTTGACCTGGTGGCTCGTGCCGTCTGGGCCCTTCAGGACGCCCAGTCGACCCGCGAGGGTCTCGAACGCACGCGGCCAGTCACCTTCCGCGCCCAGCAACAGTCCAATCAGGTGTTCCTGCGTCTTTGCCATGCACCCCATCCTGTCGGCTCGGCAGGCCCACCGAAAGTGGAGCGTCCCGAACAGGCCGTGGAGAGGGTCAGAACAAGGCACTCATCAGGGAGGTCCGCGCCTTGCGGACCCGCTCGTCGTGCGACCCGACCACGGCGAACAGCTGGAGCAGGTGGTTCTTGGCCTGCTCCCGCTCCTCGCCCGCGGTCGCGCGCACGAGGTCGATGAGCCGCAGGAACGCGTCCTCCACGTGCCCACCGAGGACGTCGAGGTCCGCGACCAGGCCCTGTGCGGCCACATCCGTGGGGCGTTCGGCGGCCGCTGCGCGGGCCGTCTGCAGGTCCGCACCCTCGGTGCGCTGCAGGAGGCCGACCTGGGCGAGCCCCAGCTCCGCGTCGGCGTCGGCGGGGTTCTGCTTCAACGCCTGCTGGTATGCCGCGACGGCACCGTCGAGGTCGCCCCGCTCGATGGCGTCGTAGGCCTCCTGGTGCAGGGGCGGGAGCTGCTCCTCGACGTCGGCGCCCTCAGCCGGCTCACCCGCGCCCGCGAGGTCGACGCGGCCGGTCACGCCGTGCTGCACGGCCAGGCCGAGGAACTCGTCGAGCACGGGGCGCAGGGCCTGCTCCGGCTGGATCCCGGCGAACATCGGCACGGGTTGGCCCTGGACGAGACCCATCGTCACGGGGACGCTCTGCACCTGGAAGGCCCGCAGCAGCGTGGGGTTCTGCTCGACGTTGACGCTGACGACCTGGAACCGGCCCTCGTAGCTGCCCGCGATCCGGACCACGGTGTCGAGGTAGTCGCGCGACTCGGGGATCTGGGCAGCCCAGAGGACCAGCAGCATCGGGACACCCACGGAGGCGTTCGCGACCTCCTGGAAGTTGCTGTCCGTGCCCTCGACGACGACACCGGCCCGACCGGCGACCCCTGAGGGGGCCGAGGATCCGCCGCCCGGCGCGCCTGCGCCACCCGCAGCGGTCGTTCCGGAGGGCGCTGAGGGCGCGGTGGGGGCGGCTGCCGGAGGCTGGCTCCGGAGCGCGGTGAGGTCGATGGCGCCCCGGAGGCCACCTGTGGTCAACGGCTGATCACTCATGGCGGTGATTGTCCCTCACGAGCCCTTGGCCGAGAACAGCACCTCGTCGACGGCGACGACCTGGGCCTTGCCCTCGACCGGCACCGTGAAGACGACGGTCTCGTAGGACCTGAGCTCGGCGCTCTTGGTGAGGGTCTTCTTGCGCACGAGTCGTTGGAAGTCGGCGCTGGGGGTGAGCGACTTGCCGCCCGGGCGCAACGTGATCGTGTCGGTGCGCTCCAGGAGGCCGAAGACGAGGGCTCCTCCACCGCGCAACGCGATGGCGACGGTGCTGTCCGGCTCGACGGTGTGCGTCTGCTTGAGGGTCGCGAGCTTGCCGAACGTCCTGGCCTGCTCGGCAGCGTGGGCGCGGATCGCCGTGGAGAACGGCTCCGCGGCGTCGACGTGGGGGTCTGCGACCGGTTTGGGGAAGGCGAGGCTCGCGGCATACCCCTTGAGCAGGTCGGCGGGCTGTGCCGCGAGCTGGGCGCCCGGCGCGACCATGGGCGAACCAGTGGTCAGCGAGTCGAGGGCTGCCACCGTCGCGCCGGGCTGCATCGGCGCGGCGGCGCTGAGCCGGAACGGCGTCTTGGCGTCCGGCGAGACCAGCAGGTTGAGCACGGCCCCGTTCTCCGCCGTGGTCGTCTGGACGAGGATGAGGCGGGGCCAGCTCGTGCCGCGGGAGACCCCGAGGACCTTGGGCGGCTCGGTGCGCTTCAGCGGTGCGGTGGTGGCGGTGGCACCGGTCTGGAGCCGGCTGGCGGCGTTGGCCACCGCGAGGGCACTGCCCGTGAGCGCCTCTGCCCGAAGGGTTTCGGCCTCGGCCGGCTTCGCCGCGCTGGCGTCGGCCGCCTTGGCGAGGACACGGGTGGCGATGGCTTCGGCACTCTGCGCCGAGATCGGTGCCGTGGTGGTGACCTGGGAGGGCGCGTCGTGCACCCCCACCATGCTCGAGCCGGCGCCACAGCCGGCGAGGGCCAGGCTCAGGGCGGCGACCAAGGCGATGCGAGTGGTCGAGCTGCTCATGCGGACACCTCCTCGGTGGGTGCGCCGGTCCCGTTCTGGTCAGTCGGGCTCTGGGTCAGGCTCTGGGTGGGGCTCTGGGTCGGGCTATGGTCGGTCGGGCTATGGTCGGTCGGGCTCTGGTCGGTCGGTCCCTGGGTTCGACGTGGCCTGTTCTGCCACAGTCCCGCTCCGCCAGCAGCCACGGCCAGCAGGCCGACGAGCGTGACGAGCAGCGCCTGGAAGAACCACGTGGGGCGCTTGATCGTGACCGTCAACGAGGTGAGGTCGACGGGCTTGCCGTCAGGTGCGGCGATGACCACCGACTCGGGGGCTCCGGCCTGGTCGACGGTGAGACGCACCCGGCCGTCCCCGGTGGCGGTCTGGCGCCAGATGTCCGCCTTGTCGAGCTGTGGCGCCGGTCCGGCGCCGGACCGCGACTGCAGCAGGCTCCAGTCCCGGACGTGGGCGCCGTTGACCGACGTGTGGTCGGCGCCGCCCACSATGGCCTGGGCGTCCGTGGGGCTGGTGCGGCCCATCCAGATCGTCGTACCGGACGCAGCCACGGCCGTGATGGTCACGGGACGGTCGATGCGGTTGAGCACGGACGGTTCGACGACGACGACCGCGCCCTGGGCGGGTGTTGCCCTGAGCACGGCGCTGCCGGAGGACCCGAGGTGGACGGTGAACCAGGCCCCGAGGAGCAGGAGCACGAGTCCGATCACGGTCACCGCGGCGAAGAGCGCGCGTTTGGCCACAATCGACACAGTAGAAATCCTTACGTGAGTGGGCCGACACGCGGGAGTCCCCCGCAGTCGGCAATCACACCACCATGACCCAGGGTGGTCCATGTCGACAAATCCCCAGCGCCTGAAATCGCGTCGTCGGTGGCATGATCACCGGTGATGACCACGCGTTCACGGGACGACCGAAGTCGCCGCCCTGGCCGCCCCCGAGAGGAGGCGACTGAGCAGGCGATCACCACAGCAGCGCGACAGGTGCTCGCCGACAAGGGCGTCGCGCGGATGTCGATGGAGCACGTCGCCGCCAAGGCGGGTGTGGCCAAGAGCACGTTGTACCGGCGCTGGCCGTCCAAGGTCGAGCTCGCCGTGCACGCCGTGGCCGTCACCTTCGACGAGATCGAGATCGAGGACCACGGCTCGCTGGCAGCCGACATGCGCGCCGGCATCGGCGAGGCCGCGCGGCTGCTGCGCGACCCCTCCACCGGTGGTGCGTATGCCGCGTTGCTGGCCGAGTCCGCCCGCGACCCCGAGGGGGTCGGCCAGAAGGTGCGGGAGTCGCTGTCGACCCGTCTGCACGCCCTGGTCGCGACGTCCGTCGAGCGCGCGATCGGTCGCGGGGAGATCCGACAGGACATGATCGACGTCGACCTGCTCGCCGACGTCGTCGTCGGGTCGGTGATGCACCGGGCGCTGGCCACCGGGGTGCCGGACGAGGCCTTCATCGACGGGCTCATCGCCCTGCTGGCCGACGTCGCCTACGCCCGGCTCCGGGTGCCCCACGCGCAGCGCGCTGGCACCCACGACTCGATCAGAAGCGCGCAGGCTCGCGGTAGACGCCCCACTCGTCGCGCAGCGCGTCGCAGATCTCGCCCAGCGTCGCCTCGGCGCGCGCCGCGTCGAGCATGGCGGGCACCATGTTTCCGCTGGTGCGGGCCACCTCGACCATGTGCTGCACGGCAGCGCGCACTGCGTCCTCGTCGCGGGCCGTCTTGCGGGTCTTGAGGGTGCTGACCTGGTCGCGCTCGACCTCGTGGCTCACGCGCAGGATCTCGAGCTGGTGGGTCACCGAGGCGGTGTGGCAGTTGACGCCGACGACCTTCTTGTCACCCTTCTCGAGCGACACCTGGTACTGGAAGGCAGCCTCGGCGATCTCGGACATGAACCAGCCGTCCTCGATGCCGCGCAGGATGCCGGACGTCATCGGCCCGACCGCGTGGTCGACCCCACCCTCGGCGTTGCGGGGCTTGCCGAGCTCACCCATGGCCTTGATCTTGTCGAAGATGGCTTCGGCCTCGGCCTCGATCTTGTCGGTGAGGGCCTCGACGTACCAGCTCCCCCCGAGCGGGTCGGCGACGTTGACGACGCCCGTCTCCTCCATGATCACCTGCTGGGTGCGCAGAGCGATCTCGGCGGCCTGTTCGCTCGGCAGCGCGAGGGTCTCGTCGAGGGCGTTGGTGTGCAGGGAGTTGGTGCCACCCAGGACGGCCGCGAGCGCCTCGACGGCGGTGCGGACCACGTTGTTGTAGGGCTGCTGCGCGGTGAGTGAGACCCCGGCGGTCTGGGTGTGGAACCGCAGCCACTGGGCCTTGTCGGTCTTGGCGCCGTAGGTGTCGCGCAGCCAGCGGGCCCAGATGCGGCGGGCAGCGCGGAACTTGGCGATCTCCTCGAAGAAGTCGAGGTGGCTGTCGAAGAAGAAGGACAGCCCGGGGGCGAACTTCTCGATGTCGAGGCCACGCGACAGGCCGAGCTCGACGTAGCCGAACCCGTCGGCGAGGGTGAACGCGAGCTCCTGCGCAGCAGTGGAGCCGGCCTCGCGGATGTGGTAGCCCGAGACCGACAGCGGCTTGTAGTCGGGGATGTTCTCGGCGCAGTACTCCATCAGGTCGCCGATCAGGCGCAGGTGCGGCTCCGGGGCGAACAGCCACTCCTTCTGCGCGATGTACTCCTTGAAGATGTCGGTCTGGAGCGTGCCGTTGAGGACCCCCAGGTCCACGCCCTGGCGCTCGGCGGCGACGAGGTACATGCAGAACACCGGCACCGCCGGACCGCTGATCGTCATCGAGGTGGTGATGTCCTCGAGCGGCAGCTCGTTGAACAGCACCTCCATGTCCTTGGCGGAGTCGATCGCGACGCCGCAGTGGCCGACCTCGCCGAGGCTCATCGGGTCGTCGGAGTCGCGACCCATCAGGGTGGGCATGTCGAACGCCACCGACAGGCCGCCGCCGCCACGCTCGAGGATCATCTTGTAGCGCTCGTTCGTCTGCACCGCGTTGCCGAAGCCGGCGAACTGGCGGATCGTCCAGGTGCGGCCGCGGTAGCCGGTGGGGTAGAGACCGCGGGTGAAGGGGAACTCCCCCGGCCAGCCGATCCGCTCGGGCACCTCGGAGCCGTCGGTCGGCCCGTAGACGGGCTCCACCGGCATCTGGGAGAGCGTGGTGAAGTCGGCGTCCCGCACCTGCCCCTTCGCCTGGGCTGCGTCGTAGCGGGCCTGCCAGCGGGCGGCGCCGTCGCTCGCGGTGCTGGTCTCAGGGCTGCTGGGTGCGGGGTTCTCGGGCATGCCCGCCAATTTACTAGGACGTCCTAGTAAATGTCACGCCAGGCACCCGCGGGCCCCTCGTGTGCGCTCAGGAGTCGAAGTCGGCGGCGCCCACGCGAACCTTGCGGAGCAGGTCGAACAGCTGCTCGTGCTCGGCGGCGGTCAGCATGCCGAGGCCGAACTTCTCCTTGACCAGGTCAGCGGTCGCGGCCTCCATGGCCTCCCGTCCTGCGGGCGTGATCACCGCCAGGGTGCCGCGGCCGTCGTCGGGGTTGGGCACGCGTTCGACGAAACCCTGCGCGTCGAGCCGCTGGACGATGTTGGTGGCGCTGGTCGGGTGGACCATCAGGCGCTGGCCGATCTTGCTCATGCCCAGGCGGCCGTCGCGGCTGAACGCGAGCAGCACCAGCGCCTCGTAGCGGGCGAAGGTCAGGCCGTGCCGGCCGACGAGGGCGTCGTAGTCGGTGATCAGCAGCTGCTGGACGCGCATGATCGACGTCGCACTGGCCATCGCCAACGGCTGGGAGGTGCGCCCCCAGCGCCGGGTCCACAGCTGCGCCGCGCGCGTGATCGGGTCGAACGGCAGGCGAATGGGCTTCGGCACGCGCAGCAGGCTAGCCCGCGGGGAGACGGACGGTCTCRAGTTGTCCATCATCGAGGCGGATCTCTCCGTCTGCCTCGTCGGCGGCCTCGGGATCGTGCGTCGCCATGATGACGATCGCGCCCCGCTGTGCCTCGGCGCGCAACAGGGCCAGGACGCGTTCGCGGTTGTCGTGGTCGAGCTCGGAGGTCGGCTCGTCGGCGAGGAGCACCCTGCCACGCAGCGCGAGGCCACGGGCGACCGCAACGCGCTGCTGCTGGCCGCCGCTGAGCTCCTCGGCCAGGTGGCTGCCGGACTCGTGCAGACCGACCGACTCCAGGGCCTCCCGGGCCCGACGCTGGGCCTGCTCGGAGGGCACGCCACGGGCCAGCAGGGGCAGCGCGACGTTCTCGTGCGCCGACAGCAGCACCGCAAGGGCGCTGCCCTGGGGGATGAGCTCGATGCCGAGTCGCGCGGCCTGGGCCCGGTCGCGGACGACGTCGTCGCCGAGTCGCACCGTGCCCTCACTGGCCACCGCACCACCGATGGCCCACAGCAGCGAGGACTTCCCGGCTCCACTGTGACCCGTGATCGCGAGGAACTCCCCCGCATACGCCTCCAGGTCCGCGCCTGCGACGGCGATGGTGGACCCGTAGCGCACGGTGACCCCGTCGACCCGCAGCGGCGGCGACTCGACGTCACGCAGGGCTGGGTCACCCCCGAGCCGCTGGCCGTCCTCCAAGGCCCCGCTCTCCGAGGCCCACTCGTGCCGATCACTCACCCGTCTCACCCCTGCCCTCCGGAATCAGCGTCCAGACACCGTCGACCTCGTGCACCCGGACCAGTGCGCCGGGCGGGAACGCCCCCACTGCAGCGGGCGGAAGCGGCAGCGAGCCGTCTGCCGACACCACGGCATACGCCTCGCCGGAACGGCCCTCGCCGCCGACGCGGCCGTCGCGGATGGTGACCGTCCGCGGCAGCCGCGCAGCCACCTCGGGGTCGTGGGTCACGACCACCACGGTGGTCCCCCACTCCTGGTTGACCCGGTGCAGCGTGTCGAGGACCAGGTCGCGGGACGAGTGGTGCAGCTGGGAGGTGGGCTCGTCGCCCAGCAGCAGTCCGGGCCTGCTGGCGAGCGCCACGGCCAGGGCCGCGAGCTGGAGCTGACCGGGTGGCAGCGACTCGAGCGGCGCGGCCGCGGCGCGGCCGAGGCCCACGAGCTGCAGCACCTCGCCGGGGGGTGGCACGTCGCGGCCCGCCTTGCGGGCCGACCTCTGGGCGAACTCGACGTTCTGACGGGCGCTGAGGTAGGGCAGGAGGTTGCGGTCGGCGCCTTGCAGGACCAGCCCCACCTCGGCGGCCCGGAACCGGTCGAGGTCGGCCTCGGTCATCGTCGACAGCTCGTGCTCGCCCACCTGCACCCGTCCCGCGCTGGGGCGCATGAGCCCGCCGAACAACGTGAGGAGGGTCGACTTGCCGGCACCGGACGGACCCAGCAGCCCCACCACCTCGCCGGGGTTGACGGTGAGGTCGACACCGGACAGGGCCGCCACGTCATGGCCCTCGGCGCGGTAGATGTGGACCAGGCCGCGCGTGCTCACCCGTAGTCCCCGGTGGGACCCGTCACGGCTGTCGGCGCCTCCGGTCACAGCGCCCATCGACTCCGCGCTCACAGGGACTCCCGGACCCGGTTCAGGGTGATCCTCCGGCCGGCACCCACTGCGGCCAACGACCCGACGGCGACGAGCACCGCTGCGGCCACGACGGCGGCACCGACGATCGCGGCTGTGGCCGGTGCGAGCTGCAGGGCCGGCACGGGGTCGGCTGCGCTGTCGAACAGCGGGACCAGTGGCATCGCGATGACCGAGCTCACCGTGCCGCAGACGACCCCCACGACGGTGCCGACCAGGACGAGCACCACCTGTTCGCGCACCAGGGACCGCCGCAGCGTTGTGAGCGGGACACCGGACATGTGCAGGGCGGCGAAGTCACGGGCCACGACGCGCCAGCCGGTGACCGTCATCACGAGGACCACCAGTGCTGCGAGCAGCACCCCCATCGCTCCCGTGAAGGCGGCCAGTCGCAGGCCCTGGGCAGAGGCGGACTCGTCGAGCCGCTCCTTGGCCGCGGCCACGCTGTGCCGGGCGAGGATGCCCACACCCTGGGCGCTGAGGCCCTGGGCCACGGCGTCCGCTCTCGCGGGGTCGGCGACCCACACGGACAGGGTTCCGCCGTCGGGCAGGCGGCCGCCCAGGCGCGCCAGCGTCTCGTAGTCGACCAGGACTCCCCGCTCGCCCAGCACCGGCAGGGTGGAGACCGTCTGCTGGACGGCGACGGTCAGCGGTGCACCGTTGACGCCGATCGCGTCGAAGCCCTGAGCGGTCCCGCCCGGCGGCACGGGGCCGGCCAGCAGCCCCGGCAGGACGGCCGGGACGTCGGCGTGGGTCAGCTCGAGCGCGAAGCCGGTGCTGACCAGCTCGAGGGCGATCGTGTCGCCGGCGGCCGGCACCTGCGTGAGGACGTCGCTACTACTCGTGGCCTGGGCGACGAACGGGTTCCACTGGGTGGGGGCGGCGAGGTCGAGCGACTTCCCGTCAAGGCCCAGCCCGGTGATGCTCAGCCTGCCGCTGACCTGGCCGACCTGCTGGTCGGCCTTGCGGAACTCCAGCCCGTCGAGCCGGCACCCGTCCGGGCAGAGCAGCAGGGCGTTGAGCTCTTTGGAACCCTTGCCCAGCAACGGAATCTGGCCGATCACCCGGGTCAGCCGCTGACCCTGCGGTGTCGTGACCGAGATCCGCAGCTCAGAGGGCTCCTGCGAACCCGGGCCCACGAGGGGTGGCAGGGGGCTGCCGGACTGGCCGCTCGGCTGCTCGCTCGTCCCGTCCTCGGGCACGGTGAGGTCCCAGGCGACGCGTCCGGTGACCCGCGTGCCCACGAGCTGCACGGGCGCGACGTCCGGAGGCGCCAGCTCACCCAGTCGGTAGGCCTCGCCCGGGGGCGCGAACGACGTCGCCTCGAAGTCCTTGGTGACCACGGCCATCGTCGGCGTGGAGCCCCGGTCGGCCCATCGGACGATGGCCACGGGGCTGGCCTCGGTGCCGGTCGGGTCGATCCCCCGCACGGTGGCCAGGAGGCTGGCGGGGTTGCGGCTGTCGGTGTCGATGACGGCCGGGGCGCCGGTCTGCATCTGGGCACGGGCTGCCCAGTTGCGGTCGCCCACGACCAGTGCGTTGGCGGCAAAGACGGTGAGTGCGACCGCGACGCTGACCACCGTGACCACCTTGCGCAGCGTGGGTCGGCGCTCGAGACCGAAGGCAGTCAGGGCCGGACCGATCCGCCCTCGCCGCAGGTGCGCCCGGCCGCTGGCGGCAGCGATCGGGACCGCCAGTCGTGAGGCGACCAGCCCGGCGGCCAGGGCGACCAGCGTCGGGGTCACCAGGGCCAGCGGACCCTCGAGCGAGCCGGTGGCCAGACCGATGAGCCCGAACGCGGCAAGGGCGACGGCCAGGACGTCCACGACCCCGAAGGCGCGTACTCGCTCGCGCGACACCCGCCGGAGCAGGGCCGAGATGGTCAGCTGCTGGACGGGCCGGGCCGCCAGCCAGATCGCCACGGCGCACACCACCGCCGACGCCGAGAGGGCCACGAGCGAGGACCACGGCACTTCGAAGGGGACACCCTCGGGCAGGAGGAACCACCGCACGAGGGTGGTCAGGAACAGCGCGAGGAGGAAGCCGAGCGGCAGCCCGAGGGAGACGGTCAGGGCGAGCTCACCCATGACGATCCGACTCGCGCCCTCGCGACTGCGGCCGCGTAGCCGCGCGAGGGCCACCTCGGGGCGCCGCTGCTCCACCGCTGCCTGTGCGACGAGCAGCAGGATGGCAGCTGCCAGCAGTCCGAGCTGTGCCATGAGGACGGGCACGATGACGCGCAGCTGGTGCTGGCCCACCCGGATGCCGTCGATGATCGAGGGCAGCTGGGTCTCGACGAGCGCGCCGTCGATCCCCTGTCCGGCGACGCGGTTGCCACCCCTGGCCGCGAGGACGTCGGAGATCTGCTGCAGGTTGCCCAGGGTGAACAGGTCACGGCGCAGCGGCAGCGTCAGTGACGCCTGCGCCACGCTCCAGTCCTCGGTGAACGTCGCCTCGGGCGTCACGAAGTCGTCGATGGCCGGCACCTGCTCGGTCCCCACGTCGACCAGCGAGCCGGACTTCCCGTCCAGCTGGGTCCGCAGCCAGTAGGCCTCGTCGGGGACGACCTCGTAGGCCCCGACGACGGTGAGCGTGGCGGTGGGCTTCTCGCCCTGGCCCAGGCCCGGCACGGAGGTCTCGAAGGTCTTGCCCAGTGGCCACTTCCAGGCGGCCAGGTCCTTGGCGGACACCAGCACCTCGCCGACCGCCCTGGGGCAGGCACCCGTGGTGATCGTGAGGTGCTCACACACGCGGTCCCTCGCGACGAGGTCACCCGGCGAGCTCTTCAGCCCGGCCCTCGGCACGATGTCGATCGCGTCGGACAGCTGCCCGATGGGCTCGCCGTAGAGCACCCGCAACGAGGCGGGGACGTTGCCGGCGAGGTCGGTGCTGCCGAAGTCGGGGTTGGCCGTCCCGCGGCCGCTCCGGACCACGAGGGCCGTGTCGGCCACGCTGGCCGCGCCGATGCTCGTGCGCAGCAGCGACTGCTCGAGGGCTCGCTGGTACAACGGCGCGAAGACAGCGCACGTCGCGATCAGGGCCGACAGCAGGACGAGGACGACGGCCTGGGCCCGGCGATATCTGATCGCAGCCCACATGCCGTCCGTGCCTCCCTGCTTCCGCGCGTCCCGGTGAGTCCCCGTGAGTCCCGGTGAGTCCCAGTCCCCGTGAGTCCCCGCGGGCCCGGCAGGCTCGCCCAGGTCCCGTTCCCGCTCGACCCTAAGGGGGATTCATCCGACAGGGGAGCACATTCGGGCAACGATTCACGCTCCCGCGGGCCATCCCGGCAGGGTGTTGCGGAGCGCGAGTGCGCTGCTAGTGCCCGGCGTCGATCGCTGCTTCGAGGCGGTCGAGCTTCGCGGTGAGCTCACCGGCATACCCGTCCCGGATGTCGGCCTTGAGCACGAGGCTCACCCGCGGGCCGAACGCGGCCACGGCGTCGACGGCACCCTTGACCACGGCCATCACCTCGTCCCACTCCCCCTCCACCTCGGTGAACATCGACGAGGTGCGGTGCGGCAGGCCCGACTCCCGCACGACGGTGACGGCGGCAGCGACCGCCTCACTCACCGAGCCGGTGGAGTCGGCGGGCACGGACGGGGCGACGGAGAAGGCAACGAGCATGACCCCACCGTATGCCGCGTGGCCGGCACCGCGGCATACGCCCCGTCTGGTGCCGCACGCCGATCAGCCCTGGCGCAGCAGGAAGGCCGGGGCCACCTCGACCGCACGGAAGCCGAGGCTCTGGTTGATCGACACCATGTAGCCGTTCTGCTCGGCGTTGCACGTCACGATGCGCGTGCGTTCCGGGCCGATCCGGGCCTGCAGCTCCTTGAGGCCGCGCGCCTTCATCGCCATGCCCAGGTGGTGGCCCCGGTGTTCGGCCGTGACGAGGGTGCCCCACTGCCAGACGTTGGGGAGGTCCTCGGGCGGGATGACCAGGTCGCTGAACCCGACCACGTCACCGGCGTCGGTGATGGCGAGGGTCGAGATCTTGCGACGGCCCATGCGTCGGCGCTGGTCCTCGTGGATGCGGACCAGCTCGGGCGTGAGCGACTCCGGCTCGAACTCGAGCTCACCACCGGGCGCCTCGACGGCGAGCTGGTTGTGGGCCGCGCACATCGACGGCAACAGCGCATCCGGAACCGGGTCGTCGAACGTCTCGATGCGGTAGCCCTCGTGGTGCTGCGCTGCCTCCTGCATCACGGCCTCGAGGTCGACGTCCTCGACCGGCAGCGTGCGCACGCGGCGGATCTCGGTGTTGGCGAGCGCGAAGCCGTTCTTCTCGGCGAACCGGCGGTACGGGTGGTCCTCGCGGCGGTCGAACGGGTAGGACGTCTCCAGGACCAGGTCGGTGCGGTGGTCCGCCCGGCAGATCGCGATGAGCTCGGCCAGGACGGCCGAGCCGATGCCCCGACGGCGCCGCTGCGGCTCCACCCAGGGCATCAGCCAGGACAGGTGGGTGTTGTCGTTGGTCGCGGAGAACGCGATGCCGGCGCCGACGATCTCGTCGCCGTCGACGGCGACCACGCAGTCCTTGCGTTCGGAGGGGTCCTCCTCGGTGAGGTCGATGCGCATCTCGTCCAGCCCCCACGTCGTGGCGTAGGGACGCTCGAAGCGCTCGGCGGCCTCGCCGATCTCGTGGAACCGGACAAGCTCTGCCTCGTCGTGAGGGTTGAGTCTGCGGATCTCCATCCCTCGACGGTAGGCCCGCAGACTTGCCGTCCGCCAATGGTTTTCCGCCCCTCACCAGCCTCACCGGCCGCCTCGGTTGGAAGCGGAACTACCGGATATCCGGGTGTTTCGCTTCCAACAGAAGGGTCACTGCGGGGTGTCGCTGTCGATGAGCCAGGAGTCGCCGTCCCTCACGACCGTCAGCCTATGGGTCTCGTCGCTCTTGCTGTCGTCCTGCCTGACGAAGGTGAGCTGTGCCGTGACCTCTCCGGTGTCGGCGTTGGACTCCACGTCACCGACCTCGACCGACTTGATGCCGCTCCAGAACGTCTCGTACCCCTCCCGCCCGTCGGAGGCCTGCTGCATCTTGGGGGTCAGCTGGGCGAACGTGTCGTCGCGCTTGCCCTCTTTGGTGACGTCGCGGTAGTAGGACTCGATGAACCGGGTCAGCTGCTCGTCGGACTTGGGTGGAGCGGTCGTGGTGGTCGACGTCTTGCTGGTCGACGAGCTGGAGGAGCTCGACGAGGAGGAGCTCGACGGTGTCTCGGTCTGGGTCTGGGTCGACGTGACCGTGGTCGTCCTGCCGGTGTCGGGGGTCTTGCTGCCGAACCCGTCGGTCAGCGCGTAGGCGATGCCGAGCCCGATCAGCGCGAGGACCACCAACGCCACCAGCCAGCCCAGTGCGCGCGAACGCTCGTCCCTGCGCGGCTCGTCAGCCCGGGGCGGGTATGCCGTGGGCGGCGGCAGGGGCGGCGTCTCCAGGCGCTGGGTGGTCTCCAGCGGTGCCGCGAGCACCTCGGTGGCCCCGGCGTCCGCGGCTCCCGCCCCCGGGAGAACGGCTCCCGCGGGCAGGGCCAGGGTGGTGTCGCCAGCGGCGATCCGGCCCAGCCGTTCGGAGGCGGTGGGCATGTCCCAGCGCTGTGTCGGGTCCTGGTTCATCATCGCCGCGATGGCCCCGCCGAGCGGACCGGCCTGCTCCATCGGCCGGGCCTCACCACGGGCGATGGCCTGGAGGGTGGCGAGCGGGTTGGCCTGCGACTCGTAGGGCGGCTGGCCCTCCACCGCGTAGTAGAGCGTCGCGCCGAGGGCCCAGACGTCGGTGGCGGGAGTCGGGTCGCCACCTCGCGCCAGCTCGGGCGAGAGGTAACCGGGCGTGCCGGTCATGAACCCGGTCTGGGTGAGCTGGTCGTCCGTGTGCGCCCTCGCGATCCCGAAGTCGCTGATCTTGGGCGTGCCCACGTTGTCGATGAGGATGTTGCCGGGCTTGATGTCCCGGTGCACGATGCCGCGTTCGTGCGCCCGCGCGAGGGCACTCGCCACTGCGGACCCGATGGCCGCGACCCGGGTGGGCGGCAGGGCACCGACCTCGTGGATCTTCTCGGCCAGGCTCTGCCCCTCGACGTACTCCATCACCAGCCAGTGCGAGTCGTTCTCGTCCACGACGTCGAACACCCCGACCGCGTGGGCGTCGTTGAGGGACGCCGCGATCCTGGCCTCCCGCATGGCCCGTGCCGCCGCTGCGGGTTCGCCGGGCAGCGCACCGATCTGCTTCACGGCCACCTCGCGGCCGAGCACGGTGTCACGCGCCAGCCAGACCGTGCCCATCCCACCACGGCCGATGGAACGGATCACCTCGTAGCGTCCGGCAATCACCTGGGGCTGCACTCGGGTCCTTTCGATCGGGTCCGGGGTTCACCCTATTCGCCACGGGTGCACCTTGACACTTCACCTGGACACCGTGCGACGCTGCCGGGATGCGGCCGAGCCTGTACGAGTTCGCCGGGGGCGACGAGGCGTTCCTCGCCCTGGCCCACGCCCACCACGAGCGCTGCATCGCCGACCCGCTGCTCAACCACCCGTTCAGCAAGGAAGACCTCGACCCCCAGCACGTCGAGCGGCTCGCCGCCTACTGGGCCGAGGTGCTCGGCGGGCCAGCACGGTTCTCGGAGCAGCTCAGCGACCACTCGTCGATGCTGCGCATGCATGCCGGCAACGGGCCGGGGATGCTCGAGCTCGGACCGCTGTTCGTCGAGTGCTTCGTCGCGGCGGCCGACGACGTGGGACTCCCCGACGACCCCGAGTTCCGGGCGGCCCTGCGGGCCTACATGGAGTGGGCGGTCGCCGACGTCAACGAGTTCCACGACGAGGGCGCGAGCGTGCCCGAGGGCCTCGGTATGCCGCGCTGGGACTGGGACGGCCTCGTCACCTCCGGCCGCGACTGAACGCAGCGCTCAGGCGAGGGCGGTGACGATCTGGTCGGCCGCGGCATACGGGTCGGTCGTGCCGTCCACGACGGCGGCCGCGAGCTCGTCCACGCCGTTGCCGTGGCGCAGGTCGCCCATCTTGGCGCGCAGCGCCTGGAGCGCGATCGACTCGATCTCGTCGCCGGCCCGACGGATGCGGCGCTCACGCAACGCGCCGGACTCCTCCATCCAGGCCGTGTGCTTCTCGATCGCCTCGATGACCTCGTCGACGCCCTGACCAAGCTGTGCAACGGTTTTCAGGACAGGCGGGCGCCACAGGTTGGGCTCGGTGCGATCGCCCAGCGAGATCATGTGGCGGATGTCGCGGACAGTGGCGTCGGCCCCGTCGCGGTCGGCCTTGTTGACGACGAAGATGTCGCCGATCTCGAGGATGCCTGCCTTCGCGGCCTGGATGCCGTCGCCCATGCCGGGTGCCAGCAGCACGATGGTCGTGTCCGCGAGCCCCGCGACCTCCACCTCGGACTGACCCACCCCCACGGTCTCGACGAGGATCACGTCGCACCCGGCGGCGTCCAGGACTCGCAACGCCTGCGGAGTGGTCCACGACAGCCCACCCAGGTGGCCGCGACTGGCCATCGACCGGATGTAGACGTCGGGATCGAGGGCATGGTCCTGCATGCGTACCCGGTCGCCGAGCAGCGCGCCCCCGGAGAACGGCGAGGACGGGTCGACGGCGAGGATGCCGATGCGTCGGCCCTGCTTGCGCAGGGCACCGACCAGCGCGTTGGTCGAGGTGGACTTGCCGACGCCGGGGCTGCCGGTGATGCCGATGATGTGGGCCCTGCCGGTGTGCGGCGCGAGCGCGGCCATCACCTCACGCAGGGCCGGGTGGCCGTCCTCGACGAGGGAGATCAGCCGCGCGACGGCACGAGGCGACCCTGCCCTGGCCGACTCGACCAGGGCAGGGACGTCGACGGTGCGGGGGGCCACTCAGGCCTTGGCGTCGGTGGTGGCGTCGGTCTTGGGAACGCGCACGATGAGGGCGTCACCCTGGCCACCGCCGCCACACAGGGCGGCCGCGCCGACACCGCCACCGCGGCGACCGAGCTCGAGCGCGAGGTGCAGGGCGATCCGCGCGCCGGACATGCCGATCGGGTGTCCGAGGGCGATGGCGCCACCGTTGACGTTGACCTTGTCGACGTCGATGCCGAGCTCCTTGGCCGAGGCCAGGCCCACGGCAGCGAACGCCTCGTTGATCTCGACCAGGTCGAGGTCGGCCGGCGTGATGCCCTCGCGCTCGCACGCCCTCGCGATGGCGCGCGCGGGCTGCTGCTGGAGGGTGGAGTCCGGGCCGGCGACGACGCCGTGGGCGCCGATCTCGGCGATCCAGGACAACCCCAGCTCCTCGGCCTTCGCCTTGCTCATGACCACGACTGCTGCGGCGCCGTCGCTGATCTGGCTGGCGGTGCCGGCCGTGATGGTGCCGTCCTTGGAGAACGCCGGGCGGAGCTTGCCCAGCGTCTCGGTCGTGGTGTCGGCCCGGATGCCCTCGTCGGTCTTGAACTCCAGCGGGTCACCCTTGCGCTGCGGGATGGAGACGCTGACGACCTCGTCGTCGAACAGGCCGTCCTTCCAGGCGCGCGCGGCGAGCTGGTGGCTGCGGGCGGCGAACTCGTCCTGCTGCTCGCGGGTGAACTCCTGGTCACCGGTGTTCGCCTGCTCGGTGAGCAGCCCCATCGCCTGGTCGGTGAAGGCGTCCCACAGGCCGTCGAACGCCATGTGGTCGCGCAGCTGCACGTCGCCGTACTTGAAGCCCTCGCGGGACTTCGCGAGCAGGTGGGGGGCGTTGGTCATGGACTCCTGGCCGCCCGCGACGACGATGTCGAACTCGCCCGCACGGATCAGCTGGTCGGCCATGGCGATGGCGTTGATGCCCGACAGGCAGACCTTGTTGATCGTCAGCGCAGGGACGGACATGGGGATCCCGGCCTTGGCGGCGGCCTGGCGGGCGGGGATCTGCCCCGCGCCGGCCTGCAGCACCTGGCCCATGATCACGTAGTCGACCTGGTCGGGGCTCACTCCTGCCTTCTCCAGGGCGCCCTTGATGGCGAAGCCACCGAGGTCGGCGCCCGAGAAGTCCTTCAGCGAGCCGAGCAGGCGGCCCATGGGAGTGCGGGCACCCGCGACGATGACGGAAACGGGACGATCAGACATGGTGACAAGGCCTCCAGCGCCATTGGGGACTACCTGCGTTCACTCTAATGCGGCGCCGCCCGCCTGACCCCGGCAGGGCGGGTGGTCCTGACCACACTCCGGTATGCCGCGAGGTGGCCTCCCAGCGGATGTCGGGGCCCGTCCCCGCGTGCCCGAGCGCCCCCTCCAACACCTTGTCGCGAGGTCGGTCGGGGTCCATCCTTGGATGGGGGCCCGGGGCCCCCAACGGGAGCGGCGGCGGACTCAGCCGGCCGGCCGATCGTGAGGAGCGGGCAATGGGCGGACGTGTGGTGCGCAGACGGTTCTGGGCCGAGGTGGTCCTCGCGGGGATCGGTGCCGTGCTGGCCGTCGTGACGGCGCTGGTGCCGGACTGGATCGAGCGACTCGGCGGCGAGGGCGGCGACGCCGGCAGTGGCGGGACCGAGCGCGCGATCGCCCTCGTCTTCCTGGTGGCGGCCGCGGTCCTCGCGGTGCTGGCCCGGGTGGAGTGGCGCCGACCGCTGGAGCCCGCGCTGGCGCGCGACGGCTCAGGGGGCGACCCGGGCTGATGACCTCCAAGCGGCGGGCCGCCTCCACCGAGGCCACCCAGGAGGGCACCGACCCCCTCGCGGGCACGCACGTCCGTCCCCGCACGAGGCGGGACCGGGCCCTGGAGGACGCCCTGGCCGGAGCCGAGGCGGCCGAGCGCCTGCCCGCCGGTGCCGAGCCGGACCTCGGCATACCGATGAGCGACCGCGAGCTGGACCAGCGCGACCGACAGCAGTCGGCGAAGCGCAAGAAGCCGGGCCCCAAGCCGCCGGAGACGCCTCCTGCCACACCGGTCGCACCGCCGCCGTCCGCTCCCCCACCCACGGACCCCGAGTGAGGGGGGCCGAACCGTGGTGACGATCACCGCGAACATCGCGCTCGACGATGCGGCCACCGGCACCCAGACCGGCACGGTCGGTGAGCCCTCTGTCGGAGTCTCCTCCTCGACCCTGTTCGTGACGGGCAACTGGTATGCCACGCGCTCGGCCGACCGCGGCGCGACCTGGTCGCTGCTCAACCCGTTCACCGAGTTCCCCGCCGACCGCGGCCTGTTCTGCTGCGACCAGCTCGTCACCTACCTGCCGACCCAGCGCCTCTGGGTGTGGTTGCTGCAGTACTCGAAATCGGGCCGCAGCAACATCTTTCGCCTCGCCGTCAGCCGGACCGCCGCCTCCGGGACCTGGCGCTGGTGGGACGTAGCGCCGGCCGACCTCGACCCGGCCTGGGCCGACGTGTGGTTCGACTTCCCCGACCTCGCGGTCAGCACCACGAACCTGTGGCTGACGTTCAACCACTACGACGGTTCCGACCGGTGGGTGCGGGCCGGGGTCATCAGGTACGCGCGCGCCGACCTTGCCCGGACCGGGCCCCTGACGAGGCGGCACTGGTCGACCACCGCGGTCGGGTCGTTGCGCCTGGTCTCCGGGGCCGGTTCCTCGATGTGGTTCGCCGGCAACGACCAGGCGCGCCGTTCCCTGCGGCTCTTCCAGTGGCCGGACGATGCGGCGAACGTCAGTGCCTGGACCATCCCGGTCACACCGTGGAACGACAGCGACTACCGCTCGCTCGGGCCGGACGGCCAGCCGTGGCTCAGCCGCTGCGACGACCGGATCACCGGGGCCTGGCGGGCCGGTGGCCGGCTCGGCTTCCTGTGGAGCGCCGGCCGGGGACCGGGGCGGCCGCAGCCCTACATCCGGGGCGTGACCCTGGATGAGCAGTCGCTGGCCGTCGTCGCCGAGCCGGACCTCTGGAGCCAGAACGGCGCCTGGGCCTATCCGGCGGCAGCTCCCAACAGGCGTGGCGGCATCGGCCTCACCGCGTTCTTCGGCGGCCCCACCCAGCCGGCGCACGCGGTCGGCGTCCTCGACCAGCAGGCCAACACCTGGGCCACGAGGACGACGGCGACCTCGACCCACTCGCCGCAGGCGGGCAAGTGGGGCGACTACGTCGCCTGTCGTGCGCACCCGACGCGGACGACCTCGTGGGTCGCCAGCGGCTACACGCTGCAGGGCGGCCAGGACCGCCGCAACATCGAGCCGCGCGTCGTCGTCTTCCGCGCCTGACCGGGTCGCGGCACCCCAGGGTTGGGGTCTGCAGGGTGACGGCGTCCCGGCGAGGGGCGTCAGGTGGGGCGGTTCTCGATGTGGACGATGCGGGCGGCGGCATAGGGGCAGAACCGCACGAGCTCGGAGACGGTGGTCGGCGGGACGACCGCACCCGGCGCGATGGAGGGTGGCACGAACACCTCGCCGGCACCGATCGACCCGACGAACGCGAGGAAGAGCACCTGCTGCTTGTTCGGCACCGGGGTGAGGTCGACGTCGATGGACACGGCTCGCGGCATCCGAGCGTCGACCGCCGTCGGCACCGTCCGCCAGGTGACCCCACCGCCGCCGGTCGCGAGGTTCCAGCCGGCCGGCACCGCCTGCGCCGTCCCGGCCGCAGCCGCAGTGAGGAAGGGCAGGAGCGTGGTCACCGAGAGGGCCAGCAGGTCCGCGGGGGTCGCGCCCACGCGCCACAGCAGGACGACGAAGCCCTGGTTGGCCCGCAGCCCGATGGCATCGCGGTGGTGGACGAGCACGTCGACGGTCGAGGGTTCGCGGAAGACGGTCCACATCTCGTTGACGACGTTGCGGGGCACGAGGTCCAGCAGGTCGGCCTCGGTCGCCGTCGTGGTGGCGGCGCGCGGCGTCTGCCACGGCGCGCGGTAGACCGCCCGCGGGTCGGCGGTGTCGGTGGTCACCGTGCCGTCGGCCTTGACGCGCACACCGCCGACCACGTCATTCCAGACCGCCGCGTCGATCTGCGGCACGGCCGACTTGGCCGGCGCCATCTGGGTCCGGTGCAGCGCCACGAGCCGCCCGAGCGCGTCGGAGAACTGGCCGTTGGCGACGACACTGGGATGCAGCCACCTGAAGGCGGTCTGGAAGGTCCACACGTCGTACGCCGGCGCGTTGATCGCCGTGATCGCGGGCGCCGGCAGGAAGACCGGCGTGGCGGCGACGGGCCACCTCGGCCGGACGGCGATGTCCGGGCTCGCCGCGAGCGACGCCGGCAGCGCGGGCGGCGCCGCGAGGGGGTCGGTGTGCACGGTCAGCGGGTTGCGCCGGTCGTCGAACCGGTGCGAACGGATCCACGTCTGCGGCACCGCGTTTCGCGCAAGGTCGACCTCCCACACCCCACGCGACTGGACGGCCGCCCGGAGCAGCCGGGGGGCCGACAGCGCACCGCCCGGGTCGCGCCAGATGTCGAGGTCCTGCACGGTCGCCTGGGGCAGCCCGTTGACGTAGGGAACCCACGTGTGCGCACCCGTGGTGTTGTTGGTGCGAGTGCCCCGCCAGACGCCGGTGACGGTGCCGGCATACACCGTGTTGCCCGTCGCGTCGCCGGGGTCGACGACGACGGAGAAGACGGGGTCGCGCGGGCCGCTGTTGACGGGCCCGCCGGCGTCCAGCTGGCGGCGCAGCGTCGTCCGCTTGAAGCGGCCGTCGGCACTGTTGAGGAACCAGAGGGTCTCGTCGGGACCGCCGACCACTCCGGTCGTCGCGACGTAGAAGTCCTGGGTGCCGGGCACTGCCGCGACATCGGTCAACGTCGTGGTGCGTGGGATCGCGACGGCAGGGCTGGTGATCGACCAGGTCGTCGAGGCCCAGGTCCCCGGCGGGTTCTCGGTGTAGCGGACGATGCCGCCGGTGTAGAGGACGAGCAGCTGGGTCGGCGACACCCACGTGAGGGTGACGATCGTCCCGAGGAACGGCGCAGTGAGCCCGATCTGGAGCTGGAGGGGGGTGGCGGCGCCGTTGGCACCAGGGCGCCCGTCGACCGCGACACCGTTGGGGTACGGGATCGTGCGCCAGGTGTTGGGCCCGACGCCCACCCCCAGGTCGTCGGTGATCCAGACCCGGTAGGTGCCGACGGCCAGGCGACCGGTGGCCGGGTTGGGCCCGATGGGCGGGACGCGCACCGTGGCCGCGCCGGAGTAGAAGGAGGCGACGTTGCCCTCGGGCCCGGGGCCGACCAGACGACTCGGCTCGCCGGGGTTGCGGGTCATCGGGTCGACGAAGGCCGCGGTGGACGTGCAGTACCACCGGGTGTTGTTGAACTGACGGACCAGGAGGTGGGAGGCGGTGGGGTGGAACGCGACTCCCCCGCCGTCGCCCGTGAACGGCTCGTCCCAGACCGAGTCGCCGATGCGGACCTGGCTGCCGTTGTCCTGGCAGCCGGTGGCCACGAGGTGTCCGTTGACCGGGTGGCTGCGGACGAACACCGGTTGGAGCGAGGCGAGCCCGGTGTTGCACGCCGCGAACGTGCCGACGCGACCGGAGCGGTCGGAGACGAAGACGCCACCGTCGGTCGCTGCCCAGACCTGACGGCGCGGTGGGGCGTTGCCGGTCAGGACGAGCCGGTGCACATCGCCGTGGACGTTGTTGCCGATGGCCCCGGCCGCGGTCGCGCCGTCACCACCGGGCAGGGCGGCCGCCGAGGAGACACCCACCGTGGCCTGGAGGACGAACGGCGGTGCCGCCACGCCGGACGCGGCGACGTCGAAGCAGTAGAGGCTCGCGCCCCAGTCACCGTCGGCCGGACCGTAGGAGAAGGAGCTGCCACCGAAGTAGACGCGGTGGACCGCCCCGACGACGTCGACGGCGATGCACTGGTCGTAGTCGCGCTGGGTCCCCCACAGCGTCGCGGGGACCCCGCCGGCCCCGCCCGGGGTGCCGACGTCGTCGGCCGTCGGTGCGGCCACGGTCGCGTCGGCCACCCGCCACAGGGCGGGGTTGCCGGCCGTCTCGCCGATCGCGTAGACCGTGTTTCCCGTCGCGGCGAGGCTGATGTGGCCGGTGATCGCGACCGGGTTGGTCAGCGGCAGCGGCGTCACCGCGGCGCCGAGGTTGTCGCTGAAGGCCAGGCCCTGACCCGACACCGCGAGCACGAGTCGCCCGCCGGGCAGCCAGACACCGTCCGAGATCGGCGCCGCCGGAAAGGCCGTGGTCACCGCGGCGAGTCGCTGCCAGACGTAGCCGTCGCGCACCGGGTTGCCACCGCCCGCCGGCAACGACTGCCGCCGGCCGAGGAACGCGCCGTTGGTCGTGCAGGCGATGACGACGTCCTGGGTGGCGCCGGCCGTGGCCAGGCCGGGGGTGCTCGCCGGGCTGCGGAGGAGCTTGAAGATGCCCAGGCCCTCCAGCGCGGCGATACCGGTGTCGGGCTCCCACGGCTCGGCCGCACCGGGTGGGAAGGTCGGGCCGATCGCCGCGAGGACACCGACCCCGTCGATCGTCGTCTCCCCCGTCGGCGCGGCTGTCCCGACGGGCAGGAAGTTGGGCTCGCCGGTGCCGACCAGCACGGTGTCCAGCAGTGGCATCGCGTTGAAGTCCACGAGGAGGCAGCCGCAGGCCTGGGCGTTGACCGCGCCCCCACGGATCCGGCGCCGCTCGGACCAGCCGCCGACCGGCGACCACGTCGCCGCACCGTCGTCGGTGTACCAGACCCCGCCCTGGGCGGTCGCGGCATACGCGCGTCGCCCGGTCGCGTCCACCGCGATGTCGCGGATGCGGCCGGCGACCCGTGGCCGGTCCACGGCCTGGCCGCGCCGCACGACCGAGGGCCCGATGGGCACCCAGCGCCCTGCGGGGTCCACCGCCGAGGGGAAGGCCAGGGCGGCGTCCGCGGCGTGGGCCGCGTCGGGGTGGGCCGCGTCGGGGTGGGCCGCGTCGGCCGCGTCGGTGTGGGGGGCGTCCGCCGCGTCAGCGTGCGGC
>NZ_JBFUEP010000062.1:0-18942 GCF_056403895.1 Pedococcus sp. P2_E5 | reverse complement strand
GGCCCCAACGATCTCGGCTCCACACCCCATTTGGCTGCCGACGGCAAACCTTCAGGCCCTGCCCTGACGCGATGAAGGCTCGCCTTGACCGATGAGTACAGGGGTCGCGCGTGCAGGCGTCGTCGGTGGTGGATCTCAGTCATGCTCATGGCGAGGTGACTGCCCGGAAGCGGGCGTGCCAGGTGGAGCGGCGCAGCCGGTGCACCACGGCAAAACGGCGGCGGTCGTTGGCGAGGCAAACCTTTGCCGTCCAGACGGTCGTGCTGGAGGTTCGCGGGGAGCCGGCGGGTACCGCCGCCGTGCTCCTCGCGGTCCTGCTGGCAGCTCTCTGGTTCGTCTGGCGGCTGCGGCGCAACACCGGCGTCTAGACCTCGACTGGGGGTATGAGATGACCACCATCGGCGACGTGGCCAAGGCCGCGGGCGTGTCCGTGGCCACCGTGTCCCGCGCGCTGCGCGGGGTGGACCGGGTCAGCCCTCGCACCCGTGACCGCGTCCTCGCCGCGGCCACCGAGCTGCACTACGTCGCCTCGCCTGCCGCCACCAGCCTGGTGTCGGGACGGACCCGTGGCGTGGGTGTCATCACGCCGTACTTCAACCGGTGGTTCTTCGCGACCGTGGTCAGCGGCATCGAGAAGGTGCTGCGCGAGGACGGCTTCCACGTGCTGCTCTGCGACCTCGAGGGACACACCTTCGACACGCGGCTGCCCATCACCCAGAGCATGCTGTGGAAGCGCGCCGACGGCGCGATCATCCTCAACGTCCCACCCGTCCCGGCTGAGCGTTCCCTGCTCGACCGACTCGGTATTCCCGTGGTCACTGTCGGCAACCGGCAGCCCGGTTGGCCGTCGGTGCGGATCGACGACCGGGCGGCCATGGCCCTCGCCACGTGCTATGCGATCGACCTGGGGCACCGCGAGATCGGGTATGCGGGAACGGTTCCCGCCTCGATCACCCACCTGCAGACGCCGTTCGACCGGCGGGACGCCTTTGCCAAGGTCATGTCGGACCACGGGCTCGCCTGTCCCGCCGAGTGGATCCTGGAGTGTGACTGGACCGCTGCCGGCGCCGCGGAGCACGCGGACCGGATGTTCGATCTCCCCCACGTCCCGACCTGCGTGATCGCCGCGTCCGACGAGATGGCGTTCGGCGTGATGAGCGCCGCCCGCCGGCACGGCCTGGACGTGCCGGGCGACCTGTCGGTCATCGGCATCGGCGACCACATCCACGCAGAGATCTTCGACCTCACGACGGTGCGCCAGGACGTCGAGGCACAAGGCCGGCGCGCCGGACGCCTCATGCTGGACGCCCTGCACGGCCGTGCCGCCGACACCGTCATCGACGACGTCCACGACGTCGAACTGGTCGTGCGTGGGTCCACCGCAGCACCGAGGCGGCGCGGCGCCCGCACTCGGACCAGGCGCACACCGGCCGCCGTCGGCACTCCGGCTTGTTGACGCCGCCCGCGCGCTCGCTGTGTCGGAAACGGGTCATGGGTCCCCAGGTTGCTGCTCTTGCTCGTCGTCGGCGACATCCTTGGCACCCTCATCTACGTGCTGACGGGCGCCGTGGCCAACGAAGTGAGGCCGCCGTGTGGGTGCCGTTCTCGCGGCCGCGGGCATCCTCATGATCGCCGCGCACTCCTGCCTGGAGCCGGTGACGAAATGCCCCCAGGCACCCGGAGCAGGGCTCTACACGCAAGGCCTTCGGTGTGCACTTTCTGATCTTCATCGTCTTCTTCACCCGCATGTGCGCGCATCATCAGCGCCCCAAGGCGTTGCGGGCGTTTGCCTCCAACCCTCGCGATGGGTTATGCCTCGACTTGGACAGCAGCAACCTCACCATGGTCATCGCCCTGTCCTTCACGGTGCTGGTGGCGGCTGTGAACTTCCGCGGCATGGGCGAAGCGTAAAGGCCAACATCGTGCTGACCTGCGTGAAGGATCCGGTCTGCTTCCAACTAGGGAAGGGTTCGCGTGGGTGCCAGGTCCGCACCGGCGCAGCTGCCGTTAAAGTCCGATCTCGACCGTCTCTCCGGTGCGAATGGAGAGATGGGCCGCCTCGATGAGTGCCGCGGTTCGCGCGGCGTCGGCTGCGGAGACGATCGGCTCGGCCATCCCGCGGGCGACGTCGACGAAGTGGGCGAGTTGGCGCGTGTAGGAGTCGCCGTGGCCCATTGGTGCATAAGTGCGGCTGAGCGGCCGTCGCCACTCGCCCTCCTCTTCGCCGGCGTAGCCGAAGAGGGCGAGGTCGGGGATCGACATGGCGCCCTCGGTGCCGGTGAGGAAGTATGCGGCGGAGTCGCGCTCATACGGAAGCGCGGTGGCGGGGTCGTTGGTGGCCTGGTCCCAGCCCCACGGAGAAGCGCCGGCATCGGTTCCGACAAAGCTGCCGAGGACGCCGTTCTCGAAGCGGAGGTTGACGGATGCGGTGTCTTCGACGACGAGTCCGCGTGTGGCCCTGCTCGCCATCGCTTGGACCATAGTGACCTCCCCAAGGAGGTAACGCAGCAGATCGAGGTCGTGCACGAGGTTGATGAACATGACCCCGCCACCGGGGGAGCGGCGCCACTGCTCGTCGAAGTAGGTTTCGTGCTTGCGTGCGGCCCACAGACCGCTTACCGCGACGAGCGTGCCGAGGCGGCCGTCGGCGATCAGGCTTCGGGCCGCGACGATAGACGGGTGGTGGCGGCGGTGGTGGCCGATCAGGAGTAGCCCAGACGTGCGCTCCACGGCCTCGACGAGCCGCAGCGCCTCGCGGTGCGTCGGCGCGGCTGGTTTCTCGAGGAACGCGGCCACGCCCGCGTCGAGGCAATCGATCGCCGTGTCGACGTGCAGGGTATTGGGGTTCGCGATGATGACGGCGCTCGCTAGTCCGGCTTCGAGGAGCGTGCGATGGTCCGGGAAGCGGGGCACGTCGAAGGCGTCGGCCACGGTGTTCGAGTGGGGATCTGCGACACCGACGATCGTCGTGTCGGAGTTCTCAGACAGCAGTTTCGCGTGCTGTCTTCCCATGTTTCCGGCGCCGATCAGGCCGACCCTCAGCGGTAAAGCACTCACGTGTCCCCATCATTCATTCTCTGCTCAGAGTAACAAAGTTACGTGCTCGATCGGGCGATTGGGCCAGGGTCCGGAGTTTGCCCCCGACCCCGCTCACAAGACCTTGACCCAGCGCTTGAATTTCCTTACCGTAAGTGTAACGGGGTTGCCATAACAATGGAGGAACGATGCGGCAGAGATCGGTTGATGCGGCCCTTCGGTGTCGCCGACTTGTCGCCGCGATTCCCCCCGGCCTTGCCCACCCTCGTCGGCGATCCATGCCGTGGGGTGAGGTAGAGCGGGGTCCGGGTCGGGGTTGGAGTCGCTTCCCGCGCCTCGAGAGCGTTGGGTAGCGCGCGCCCCTCAGCTATGCGGCGCTCGCCGCAGCTACCTGACCTGGTCGATGCGTGCGACATGGACGGACGTCCGTAAGCCCAGGTCCCTTCTCTCTCACCCCCGAACGAAGGCAAAATCGTGAATACACATCAAATCCACGACGCAGTGATCGTAGGTGGAGGCCACAACGGGCTGGTTACAGCCGCGTACCTCGCCCGAGCAGGGCTCGACGTTGTCGTGCTCGAGCGCCGCCACACGGTCGGCGGAGCGGTAAGCACCGAGGAACTTTGGCCCGCCCACCGCGTCTCCAGTTGCTCCTACATCCTGCACATGTTGCAGGACACCGTGATCGAGGACCTTGCCCTTCGCGAGCACGGTCTCGAAGTCATGAACCTGGACCCCAAGAGGTTCAGCCCGTTCCCCGACGGATCCTCGATCATGTTCCGTGCCTCTCGCGAGGCCACCTGCCGAGAAATTGCGAAGCTCTCGGAGCGCGACGCGAAGGGGTTCTTGGAATGGGAGGCATTCTGGGACCGAGCCGGTGCCCTCTTGAACCGCTATTTCCTGAATCCATACCCACCGACCGTGGACCAGCTCCGTGCACAACTCGCCGGAACCGAGGAGGGCTCGCTACTTGACCGGTTATGCAACGACAGCCTGACCCAGCTCGTGGACGAACATTTCGAGTCCGAGCAGGTCAAGGCGGCGGTGGCCAACATGGTGTTCCCGCCGACGATGTCCCCGGATGAGCCTGGGGTGCTGATGGGGTGCGCCGCGCTCGCACCTGGCCGGTTCGTCAATCCCCGCAATCAGGGCCTGCCGGTCGGCGGAATGGGCGCCGTGTCCGAGGCGATGGCGCGATCGGCCGTGGCTGCCGGCGCGCGGATTCGGGTCGGCGCTGAGGTGCGTCGCCTGCTGGTGACTGACGGGCGCGCAGAGGGCGTCGAACTGGTGGACGGACAACGGATCTACGCCCGCGTGATCGTCTCCAACGCCGATCCTAAGCGGACCTTCGGGCAGCTGCTCGCCCCCGATCAGGTTCCGGAGGTCACAGCACGCCGCGTTGAGCGACTGCGCACGGACTACTCCACGCTGAAGTTTCACGCCGTGGTCTCAGAACTGCCGGACTTTACTCGGTGGCTTGGACCCGACCACGACCCCAAGCAGCTGGCCCATATCGGCATCTGCCCTTCCATGGAATACCTGCGCGCCGCCGCAGAAGATGCCGCCGCCGGTCGACCGACCTCGTCGCCGCTGATCGCCATGCAAATACCGACCGTCTACGATGAGACCCTCGCTCCAAAGGGACACCACATCGTCTCTATGTGGGTACGCTTCGCGCCGACCGAGCCGGCGGGCACTTCGTGGGACGCCATTCGCGAGCGTGAGGGTCGTCGCCTGATCGACACGATCACAAGTTATGCGCCGAACTTCGAGCGCTCGATCATCGACTGGCTTCTGTATACCCCTGCCGACATCGAGCAGCGAGTCGGCATGACAGATGGCAACATTCACCACGTCAGTCACCTCGCGAATCAAATGCTTGGGGACCGCGGCTTCGGTGATGGCGGCTACCGCACGCCCATCGATGGCTTGTACCTATGCGGAGCAGGCACGCATCCGGGCGGCGAGGTGACCGGCGCTCCCGGTCACAACGCCGCCAGCGTCATCCTCGCCGACCGATTGGCGGAACGGAGTCATTGATCCCACAGTGTGGTGGGAGCGCCGGGAGGAGTCCTACCGATAATTCTTGACTAACCCCGGGCGTTTTGGCCCGGGGTTAGTCAAGGCCCCGCTCGCAGTCGAGCGACACGACGCTCTGTTGTGGATAGGCAACACCTTCGAAATCGCTGCAGGCCGTGCGCATCTAGTGCGGTTGGCGGGGCGTGGAGGCGTAGGTAATCTCCCGGTTCCAAACCCGCACGATGACGATCGCCTCCCGTGAATAGCTGCCAGGTCGCGAAGGCCCCAGCATCTGGGCGTAACCGGGCCCGCGTCTGAGCGTGCCCCTCCCGGCCCGTCCCAGCTGCTCGCGACCGAGCTGGCGCCTGCGGCCTACAAAGGGCTAGGACGGCGAGATGATCCACGCCCCACACGGGCCCCGGCACAGTGGCGTCAGAGGGGTCCTCCTTGGACTGAATTGCGATCGACCGGGCTGTGGGCCATGGGTCCGCAGGCACACAGGCGATATAGATCTGCCACCAACTCAGGATGCGCGCCTTGCGGCGTTATGCCGAGTCTCGCGAGGGTCCTCCGACATTCGGGTCGCTGAGATGTCGGCCCAATCGCCGCAGCGCCGGCTGTTCTTGATCGGCGCCAGTCTCGCGCATCGTATGGTTCCCATCGGGCGACGATATGCCAGCAGCGAAGGCGACGCGGGCAGCAGCGACAGCATTGACGGAGGCGATGGTCTCGCGGTCGGTGGTGTGTCTGGACGATGCAGCAGACGGGGGCGCAGGGGAGGCCCGACTCGTGCTCGATCCCGATTTCGGCCGCATTCTCGACCTGTCGTGGCGTTCCGCCAGGACCGCTGGCGACGCATGCGTACCGTCTAGGGCGGTTGCTTCGGTGGCCTTGAAATGGCGGGCCCAGCATTCGTTTGGCTTCGCGATGAAGCGCTCATGGTCTCTGCCACGTACATCGGTCCATCGCCTCCGTGCTCGCAAGGCGAGACGCCTGGAAGCGACCAGAACCGGTGAGTCGTTTGGGTCGCCATTTCCGCAGGAGCCGCCGTCGCCGCCGCCGCCCACTCAGCCGATTTCCCAAGATGGGCCTCGACAACACGACGCGGGAGTCCGTCGACGAGCGGAGACCCTGCCCTGTACCCTGACTCCAGGGCTACGTGTAACCGAGTTACTATGGAGATATCAGTTTGGAGCGAGCCTGTGACAGGCCAGACGGCAACTGGCCGCATCACCCTGGGCGGAGACAGCCGAACGAAGAAGGTAGGCGAGTATATTGACGGTCGAGTTGAGCGATTATGCGCAAACCGATGAGAATGGCTTCCGAGGCTGCCTCGAAGAAAGCTATCTCCGCAAATTTCCGGTGGATATGTGTGTCCCGGGCAGGCCGAAGTTCGCGCCGGAGCGCAGTATCGTGGCTCGCGATAGGTCGTTGGTCGTCGGGACAACATCGAGTTATGAGCTACTCATCGAGACCCCAGTCGGCGTCCAGGTCCCCGCGGCTGGTATCAGTCTGGTGAGTGTGCTTCCGACGCACCGCGGCCAGGGGATCATGAGCTCGCTGCTCACCGAGCAGTTGCGAAGACTCCGGGAATCGCACATTGCATTCGCTGCCCTCTGGGCATCTCACGCGGGACTTTACCCGCGTTACGGTTTCGGCCTCGCGGTCCCGTGCTTGGACTTGGCCGTCCCGTCCCGTACGTCGTTCGTCGACGCGTCGCTTGGCGGCGAAATGTCCATGCAATTCTGTTCCGTCGACGACGCCTTGGAGATTGGGTCACAGCAGTACGAACGTGTCTCCCGGCCCGGACGACTCGCGATGGACACCGCCGAGTGGCAGAGGCGGCGCGGTTCTCTAGTAGCGGCGGCGTCCGGGATGGTAAAGGCGGCTCTCGCGGTCGACGACGGCGCTGGGCCTCTAGGGGTCRTCATATATAGCGTCGAGGCGGCATGGGTGGCAGGAGAAGCGCGTGGTCGCATTGACGTTCACGAATTGCTTGCCGCTAATGGCGACGCGTACGCCGCTGTTTGGCGCTTCCTGCTGGATCAAGACTGGGTCTCGGAGATACGCATACTGAATCGGCCGGTGGACGAGCCACTGCTTGCGCTCGCGTCAAACCCCAGGGCTCTGAGCGTCCAGTATAGGGACGCCCTCTTCCTGCGGATCCTAGATGTGGGGCGCTCACTGCAGGCACGGACGTACGGGGAGGACATTGAATGCGTCCTCCGAGTCCGCGACCGTATTCTTCAGGACAACGAAGAGACTTGGGTGCTCACTGTCACTGGAGGGGTAGGTGAGTGCGTGAGAGTTCCATCCGCGACCCCGCAGGTAACGCTCTCTATCGATGCCCTCGGCGCTGCATTCCTTGGTGGCGTCACCTTCGCGTCTCTCGCTGGAGCGGGCAGGTTGCGTGTGCACGATGATGCTGCCGTACGGGCCCTGGACCGCGCGTTTGGGACACATCTAGCCCCGCACTGTCCGTTCATCTTTTAGCCGATGGGAAAGGCCGATGACGGAAAGTCGTACGCTTCCATGCTTTGATGTCGTGAACGAGGAATTCCTGAGCTGTGTCAGGATGGATGCTCGTTTCGAGATCCTGTATCGCGGGGCCGAGTGGGCCGAGGGCCCTGTGTACTTCCCTGCCGGACGATTCTTGCTCTGGAGCGACGTCCCGGCGAACCGGCTGATGCGCTGGGACGAAACGACTGGTCAGGTCGGCGTCTTCAGGGAGCCGTCTAACTTCGCGAATGGCAATACACGCGACCGGATGGGCCGTTTGGTGACGTGTGAGCACGGATCTCGGGGTCTGTCGCAAACGGAGCATGACGGATCCGTGCGCAGGCTCGTTGATTCGTACCGCGGCGCCCGCCTGAACAGTCCGAACGATCTTTGCGTAGCGCGCAATGGGGACATCTGGTTCACGGACCCCACCTACGGGATCGACAGTAACTACGAGGGGCATAGGGCCGACGGTGAGTTGGCCGCCCGGTTCGTGTTCCACTGGCGCGCTATAGATGGGGAGCTGGTGGGTCACGATCTGGGGTTGGTGCAACCAAATGGCATCGGGTTGTCGCCAGATGAAGCGACACTTTACATCGTAGATTCAGGAAGAACCCATGTCCCTGATGGGCCTCGATGCGTTGTCGCCTACTCGCTGGGAGCTGCCGATGGCGCTCCCCAGGACGGGCGAATGGTCGCCGAGGCTGACGTTGGGGTCTTTGATGGTTTCGCGGTCGACTCTGATGGCCGCCTCTGGGCGGGGGCCGGCGACGGGGTATATTGCCTGAAGCCCGACGGCACCCTCCTCGGGAAGATCATCACAGATAGGGCCGTGGCGAATGTGACGTTCGGTGGGCCGCGGGGCAACCGGCTGTTCATCTGCAGCACTGACTCGGTCTATGCGGTGAACCTGTTAGCGGCTGGCGCCTCGTGACAGCTCGGTCCGTGGAGATGGGTTGTGGTGCCCTGCGGATTGTGGGGCATGTGCGCGCGAAGCAGGTCGCAATCGTGAATGATTCTCCACCGGACAGCCAGCTGCGGACTTCCTGCGCACCTAGTGACCGTGCTGGGGCTATGCCTAATACTGCATTGTTCGGGGGGGCATTTTTCGATATACCTCCTCGTCGGACTGATACGTCTCAAGGTCAAACCGGCTAGGACAATAGTCAGACGTGTCCAACCAATCGCTCGAGCCGGTGACGCAAGTCTCAGCAACCAAGCGGCCTAGTCCTGGCCCGTGAGTGACTCCCGCCTCGCAGTCTCCGGCCAATACATGCAATCCGTCGAGCCCCGGAATGGGACCCACTACGTGGCGTCGGTCGGGCGTGTAGCACGGCATTCCCTGCACCCACCAAGCGATGGAAGTGTCGTGATCGGGCACAAGCCGCTGAAGTTGGGGCGAAAGGGCGGCCTCGAGCCGCGTTACCAGTTCGTGGCGACGGGGTTGTCCGGGATCTCCAACCGAACCACCAAGCGCAAACATTGGGGCGTAGCCGTCGTGATTGCCGTAGGTGAACCCGCCTCGATGCTCGCGAAGCCACAGGCCTGAAAGTTCCGGGACCATCACGGCCGGCATGGAACTGCTCACGTCCGAAGGAGCGGTGATGGCGCGTGTCCCAACCATGCGTACCAGGGGGATGTGCAAACCGACATCCGCGAGCAATTCGTTTGTCCACGCTCCACAGGCGAGCACGACCTGACTTGCACGCAACTTGCCGACCTCGGTCTCCACGCCGGTGACCTTGTCGCCGGACTTCAGGAGGCGAGTGACTCGGGACTGCGTGCGAATCACACCGCCCATGGCAGTCACTCGCTCACTCAAGGCTCGAGTAGCGCGGCCGGCGCTGAACTGAACTCCACGAGGGATGAGGACACCACCGACCACAGCATCGGCTGAAAGCACCCCGCCGGTTGCATCGCTGGTTTCCTTCGCATCCAAGGTGCGAACGTCGCGCGGAGCAAGTGGGTGCTGGACGATTCGGGCGATCCAGTTGTTCCAGGCGGCGTCGGTAGTTGCAACGAAGAGGGTGCCATTGTGTCGGTAGCCCAGGTCATCATGATCACGGGCGAGTCGGCCGTAGAAGTCCATGCCGTACTCTTCCAACTGAAGGTCAGCCTCGGTGAGAACGTCGTTGAATCCGGCCGCCCACAAGGCGGCGATGCCACCACCCGCACCTGAGGTGCCGCTGGCCGCCGTCCCGGCCTCGAGGACGACCACGTCGCTGACCCCGCACTCCAACAAATGAAAGGCGACGGCGTTCCCCAAAATGCCGGCACCGACAACAACGACCTCTGCCTGGTCCATGGCTCCCACTCATCTGCGATTCGGGCGTCGCGTGTCAGTTTGTACCTGTAGAGGTCGCGGCCGTCGTTGGGGCCCTACTCTTGCCGGACTCGTGCCTGGCGGGCCGCCAGATAACCCGTACGGACTGCCGCCTGGAGTCCTCGGGTGCCGCTACGGTCGCCGGCCATAATGATCGGCACCCCGAGGCGATCTAGCCCTGAAACGGGAGGGCGGCGGGGGGTGCGCAACATCCGAAAGAAGAACTTCCGGAGCTTTGGCACCGAGGCGAGCCTTCGTGAGCCGGGTACTTTCAAGAGGTGCAGCAGCCCGGGCACCCGGTATACGGCGCCGGTGGCGACGATGATCGTGGTGGGGGCTAGGCGCTGGATGTCGTCGGCGCTGTAGCGGCCGAACGTGGTGGAAACCCCTAGGTCGTTGGCGCGGCCCTCGAGATAGGCAAAGAAGTTTTCGAATGGCCACCGTGCTGTCTCAACCAGCTGGAAGTAGGGGGCCTTCCAGATTGAGTTCAGCCGCCCTCCAAGGCGATGGGACCGTTCCCAGAGATGGACCTCGCTGCCGGCCTGCGCGGATTCGATCGCCGCCATGAGGCCGGCGGGCCCGCCGCCCAGCACCAGAACCCGCTGTGCCGGGCGGCCTGGTGCTTTCTCGCGAGGGAATCCCAGTTCGGGGTTTACGACGCAGCTGACGTTTTCGCCGTTGGCCATGTTGGCGACGCAGGTGTTGCAGGCCAGGCACGGCCGGATGGCGTCGCTGCGACGTGTGGCAGCCTTGTTTGGCCACTCGGGGTCCGCGAGCAGGGCCCGACCTAGAACCACGAGGTCAGCGTCATTCGATTCGAGGACGCGCGTCGCGAGCGCCGGGTCGTGCAGCCGTCCGGCAACGGCGACGGGAATGTTGACGGTCTCCTTGATGCTTCGCGCGAGGGGGGTGAACAACCCGGGTGGGTAGGCCATCGGTGTCACGATGAGCCAGGGGAGTCGTTGCTGGCGGGCGGACCCCGCGGATACGCTCAACATCGCCACGCCGCAGGACTCGAGTTTGGATGAAAGCCACAGGGCGTCTTCGTGGGTGAAGCCCCCGTTCGCGAACTCATCGCCACTGAGCCGGAACGAAATCGGGACGGGGCCGACGGCGTTCTTGACCGCCTGCACGACCTCGAGCGCGAAGCGGGACCTGCCTTGGATGTCGCCGCCGTACTCGTCGGATCTGAGATTGTCGAGCGGCGACAAGAACTGCATTAGGAGGTAGTCGTGTCCGCCTTGAATCTCGATCATGTCGAATCCCGCTGCGACGCAGCGCGCAGCGGCAGCGGCGTAGGAGTCCACGATGCGCCGGATCCCGACTTCGTCGAGGGGGTTCGGATCGACCCGTTGGGTGTCGCCCTCCCAAACGAAGTGGGGCACGTTGCTGGGCGCGACGGCTTGATGCCCGGTCACGTCGGGCCGTGCGTGTGCTCCGGCGTGCCCCAGCTGGATGCTGCACAGCGAGCCAGCGGTATGGATGGCGTCCGTCAGAGAGCGCAGTCCGTCCAGGTACCGGTCGCTGTGCACCCCGACCTCGCGCGCACGGTGCATACCGTCGATGGTGGGGGAGGCTAGCTCGACCGTGATGAGCCCCGCTCCACCGCGTGCCCGCGCCACGTAGTGCTCGACCAGCTCCGGTGTCACCACACCCTCAGGTGTCGCGAGCCTGGTTGTCATCGGGGCCATCACCACACGGTTCTTTAGTGTCAGCCCTCCTACCTTCAGCGGGCGCATCAGCGCTGGTTCCTGTGCATGCATCACGTACATATGTAACAGCAATACATGTTGATAAGGCAAGTGATGAGAGGTCTCGACAACGCGAACTCCGCCAGAGGCCGCCGGAGTTCCACCGTCGGATGCGGGGCCTGTCGACACAATCCCCCGACTGATCGCGGTAACGATCGCGTCCGGCCCGATGGGCCCCCTCTAGGGGGAGGCCAGGGTGTCGACAAAAACCTTGACAGCCAAACGCCACCCCCACCAGGCCGCGTCCGGGCGCCCGCGGCCGTTCAGACATAATTGTGTCCCTTGGTAACAATGTTACGACCTGCGTCGCACCCGTAGGGATGACTGGCGATGAGCACCATTTTGTGTGATCGCCGATCCAGGACGCACTGTCTATCGCTACATACGGCGACGGCGTTGCGGACGACCGCGGTCGGAATCTCCTTGGTCTCGTCGTCCTGGGCCTCGACCCATGCGAGCGGCGAGTGGTCATCGATCACGGTGTGCAGGTAGCAGGTCCGATCAGTGGCTTGCTGTCCTTGCTCCTGCGTGCACCAGTGCGGGCAGGAGTCGCGGCACGATTCCTGACCCCTTGTCGCCCGCCCCAGATTGCGCCATCCCACGCCGTCGGGGACCTTGCCGAGCTCCCCACATCGACGTGGATCAGGTCCCCGGGACGCTCGTGCTCGTAGCGACGGATGCGTTCCCCGCTGACGTGTCCGACACGGTTGCCGGTGCGGTGCCGAGGACCGGTCCAGCATCCCGGCCGTCCCCTGCGCCCGATACCGTGCCGTCCATTTCGCCGCGGTCTTCCGCGACACGTCGTACCGTTCGGCTGCCCGCGCCGGTGGCCAGCCGTGGTCAACGATTAACTGTGCCAGTCTCAGCCGAGCCCGAAGCGACAGAGCAGCGTTGAAATGGGTAGCGTGAGCCACGAAGACCTGCTGTGTGAAGCGGCTTCTTAGACAGTCCCACTTCACTACGGGAGGTCTTCACCCATGCATCACCCCAGATCGTGTCGTGACACAAACTCGACCAACGTGCCGGACAACGCGGGCATACGGCGAGGCCGGTTCAAGGAACGCTCCAACGATGGAGATGTGACGCTATGCGAATGCAGCGGCTATTTCGATTTCAACGGGGACCCGTCGCGGCAACGACATCACTCCAACGGCGGTCCGCGCGTGCTCCCCGCGGTCCCTGAAGAGATCGACAAGGAGGCGCGACGCACTATCCGCCACAGTAGGTTGCCCGGTGAAGTCTGGAGCGCTTGCAACGAATACCGTAAGCCGCAGGAAGGCTGTAATCCGCTCCAGTTCGCCAATTGCATCTTCGATCGCAGCAAGACCGTTGAGGACGCACTGGCGCGCGCACTCCTGCGCCATCGCTACGTCCACTTCAGCGCCCACCGAACCCGTCGCGAGCAGCGTCCCGTCAGACACAGGTACCTGGCCTGACGTCACCACCATGCCATCCCACGCACGTGCGGGACTAAAGAGCGACGAGGGTCGAACGACTGCTGGCACACGCAGGCCCAATGAATGCAAACGGCTGGCGACTGTGGGTGCAGGTGCGCCGTTCGCGTCGGCATTCGGATCGCTAGGCACAGTGCGGTTGCCGTCGGGAAGCATGCACGACACGGTAGGGCAGGAGCGTGTGGACCAAATCATCCTCTCGGGAGGATCCTTCGAGCCGACAACGGCAATGGAGTCACGCGAGGAGACCACGCTTGGTTCTAGGCCAAGCTCTCGAAGGATGCTCCGCAAGTGGCTCTTGCCGTGGAGACTTCGATGCTGATTTGGCTAGCAATGTCTGGGGGTAGTCAGTCCCGCAGGGACAAACTGGAGAACCTCATCTGCACGACCGGTAATCGGTTCTTTCACTGAGAATAGGTTTGAGCGCACCAGTGGCCCTTGACCGTCCTCCAGGCCGAGAGTTCTCAAACCGCGATGGCGCTGCGTACCGCGTTAACGAAGCCCTCGACGCATGCGTCCCGCCCCTTGTTCGAACGCGCCAGTCAGCAGTGCGACCTGATCGATGGGACGAGTGAAATGCAGTGAACACCAGGATATTCGATGTGCAGCATTCATGAGGGAGACGCACAGTTCAGTCCCCCTCTGAGTTCCAGCCAACCTGACGGGCACCAGGACAACATCTAGATCCCACGTGATCCTCCCGCGGGTCCAGACAGGATCCTCCCGTTGGGGTGAGGTCGGCGAAGAGGATGCGCCATAGCGTCCTCATATGACATCCAGCGGAACGTCGTCGACCTCGCGCCACTTCGACTTCGTGGTGGTAGGCGCCGGCGTCGTCGGGGCTAGCATCGCCCAGTCATTAAGTCGCCGGGGAGCCAAGGTCCTGGTCATTGACAGGGCCGGCGGCATCGGTGGCGGCTGTTCGTACGCCAACGCGGCCATCCTGGCTCCGCATCACGTGTCCCCGCTGGCCACACCGACACTGCTTCGTGAGGCTCCATTGCAGATGGTGCGGCGACCGCCAGCTGTGTCTGTGCGGCCCGCCAGAGGCCTGGCTCCGTGGCTACTTCAGCTCGTCGCATCTGCTGAGCCCATCCGCTCACGCAGTGCGGCGGCTCGCCTCCGGGAGTTGGCCACCGCCAGCACGAGTTTGCACTGTCGCCTCGGTGACGAAGGCTTGAACCCCACATTGCGGAAGACGGGCGCTGTGGATGTCCATCTTCGCCCCGCTAAGTCCAAGGCGCATGGCCGCCTCGACGAAAATGAACTCCGCGCCCTTGAGCCGGCCCTTGCTGCGGGTCTGACGGGGACACACGACTCGGAAGAGTGGACGGTAGAAAGCCAAAGTTTCGTGCGCGCAATGCTCAACGATGCCACGGCCCATGGAGCTGAAGTCCGCTTCGAATCGGCGGTCAACCGCATGCAGCTGGACAATGGCCGGACCGCCGTTCTCACCACGACGAGAGGCAACATCCAAGCCGAGCATGTCGTTCTTGCGGCCGGTTTAGGCGCTCGAGATCTGGCGGCCGAGAGCGGAATCAACTTGCCGCTCCGAGGCGGCCGTGGCTACGTCCTGGACCTCACGCGCGACAGCAGGTCGCCAAGCATGCCGGTCCGCATCAAGGAACATCGGGTTGTTGTAACTCCACTGCGGGATCGCATCAGGATCTGCGGGTCCATTGAGTTCGGAAAGGAGGGACGGCCGGCCAACCTAAGCCGCCTCCACGGGTTGCGACGGGTGGCTGAAGAAGTACTTCCGTCCCTTCGTGGACAGGACGTCCTCGACCAATGGGCAGGAGACAGGCCATGCCTACCCGACGGTCTGCCTGCGATTGGGAGGTCCGAGGCGGTGCCCAATCTGTCGATTGCAACCGGCCACGGGATGTGGGGAATGATCCTGGCGCCCATCACGGCTAAGTTGTTGACGGAAGATTTGCTCGACGGCCGACGTGACGATGTGTTGGCGTGGCTGTCGCCCGATCGGTTTGGAACGCTATAGCGGAGCGAGCCGTGGTAGGGGCGGAGCAAGGGCCCGGCGAGCCCRCTTCGGCGACCTGCTTGACCAAGTCTTGGGGAGCCTGGAGCTCCTTGGCCGCGACCTAGGGCTCGTCCTGTGTGCAAGGCTGAGATGGGTTTGCAAGCATCATTGAGTGCGCGAGGCGATGGTGGGCCCCGCGCCGTGGGCGCGTCGCCGCAGTGCACGTAGGCGCGGTCATGGGAGTACTGAGGCTTGACCCCCTCAGAATGACAGTGACCGTATTACATCTGGCGCGTGCACCCGATCGGAGTTGAGTGACCTGTGACGCGAAATGTCTGGCTGCGCTGAGCGTTAGGAACGGTCTGCCGATGCTGTTGCCGGTGGTAACATCGTTACTCCCTGTCTTCAAGACTACCCAGGATGAAGGATGACATGGGCGGAGCGGCGAGTCCGGTCGGGCGATTGAACGGGAGTCGTAATGCCGGTGAGGTTGGCGGAGGAATTGTCGGGACAAAGTCGTTCACGGTCCTGGTGGTAGAGGACCACCCTGTCACTCGGCTAGGGCTGAAAAGCGTGATTGACGCACAAGCAGATCTCCGAGTGATCGCGGACACGCCCTCGGCGGACCAGGCCATCGAACTGGCATCGCGCCTTCGACCGGACCTGATCGTGCTGCCCCTGCGAATCGAGGGGGCGCTCAAAGGGGTCGAACTGTGTCGTGAGCTGGTCTCGCTCTCGCACAGCCCCAAGGTGTTGATCTACTCGTCGTACAACGCCCCCGAGCACGCATTCTCGTCGTTCCTCTCCGGAGCCCACGGCTTTGTCCACAAGGGCGAGGAGACCGGCCAACTAATCAAGGCGATCCGCGCGGCGCTCGGCGGCCGGCGCACCTGGTTACTCGGAGCGGAGCACAGCAGCAGGGCAGCACAGTTGGAGGGGCGTGTCCGGGCCTCCGGCCTCACCAAGCGCGAGCTAGAGGTGTTGGGACTGGTGCTGCAACGATTCAGCAACGGGCAGATCGCCAATGAGCTGTTCATCGAGCTGCCGACCGTCAAGACTCATATGCGAAGCATTCTCGGCAAACTTGGGATCCGCAGTCGACGTGAGCTCTTCTAATCCACTTAGCTGCGGTTCCCTGAACACCTGCCTACTGGATGAATGCGCGGAGCAGCGTTAGGCGTGGAGGCTCGCAAGTGTCAAGGGCCATTGAGTTCTGCCCAGAGGCGGTCGTGAGACCTGCCCGGTGACGGTCACGTGAACTGCCCGGTGGTGGCCATGGGATCTGCCCAGTTGCTGGCCACCAATGGCCCCGTTTCTCAGTTCAAGGGGTTCACCCCGTGGCCGGCCAGGGCTTGGGACAGGCGCACGCTTTCGCCGGTGGTCTGACAGACGTGGGCGTGGTGCAGCAACCGGTCGACCGTGGCGGTGGCCACGGTCTTGGGCATGAGTTCGTCGAACGCTGCCGGGTGGAGATTGGATGAGATGGCGATGGAGCGTTTCTCGTAGGCGGCGTCGACCAGGCGGTACAGGCCCTCGGCGGCGTCCTGGGCCACCGGCAAGAGGCCTATGTCATCAACGACCACCAGGTCGGCTCGCAGGACCCGGGCGATGGCCTTGGTGACGGTGTCGTCGGCGCGATGCCGGCGCAGCAGCACCCCGAGGTCTTCGAGGGTGAACCACGCGACGCGCAGCCCCTGCTCGACGGCGTGCTGACCGAGGGCCTCGAGCAGGAACGTCTTGCCGGTCCCGGACGGCCCGCACACCACGAGGTTCTCCCGCCGGTGGACCCACTCCAGGGTGCGTAGTGCTTGTTGGGTCGGGGCCGGGATCGAGGACGCCTCCGGCGACCAGGCCTCGAACGTCTTGCCGGTGGGGAACCCGGCAGCGGCGCGGCGGGTGGCCAGCGCGGAGCGTTCCCGGCCGGCGGCTTCCTCGCCGAACAAGGCGCGCAGCACCTCGACCGGTTCCCACCGTTGGGCCTTGGCGGTCGCGACGACCTCGGGGGCGCGGGCGCGGATATGTGGCAGCCGCAGCCGGCGCAGCAGGGCTTCGAGGTCGTCCGGCAGTGGCGGCGCGGTGGGGACACCGATCGCCGGGGTGCTGGCGTTCTTGGCCGCGGTCGTGGTGGCGGCGCTCATCGGACCGGCTCCTGCTCGCCGTCGTCCATACCGGCGACAGTTGCGGTGATGGGTGTTCCGAGGGCGGCCCAGCCGGCGGTGCCCTGGGTCAGGGACCCCTCCTCGCCAGCCCGGTGCGCGGCCTCGTGCGCCGCGGTCGTGGCGTGGTGGTCCAGGATCGAGGCGAGGTCGGCTTCGGCGAACCGGGCATGGACCGCGGCGTGCCCCAGCGCCCAGTCGACGTCCTTGGCCTCGAACAGCTTGGCCAACGTGACGGCCTGGGCCATCTTGAGGCGGATCTTGGTGGTGCCGGCGGCGGCGGCCTCGGTCAACCAGAGCCTCGCACCGTCTCCGAGGGCGAGGAACTCGGCCTCGTAGGCGTTGCGGGCCAACGGTTTACGCTCCAACGCCCCGGCCGGTGCGGGCGGGAAATGGGTGTCATCAATACGCGGCGAGCCTGGCGTGGCGCGCTGATGCCGGGCCACCTCGACCGGCCCGGACGGCCCGACGTGGACGATGATGACCTGCTCATCGGCGCCGCGACCATGCACCCGCACCCACACCGTTTGGCCAAGCAGGTGGGATGGGACCGAGTACTGGCCGCCCTCGAAGGAGACCATCGGCATGCTCGCCGGCACGCTCCGGGTCACCCCGAACGCCACGGTGTGCGGGACCGCGGGGACCGGGTGCAGCCGGGCCCGCTCCTCGGCCAGCATGTCGTCCGGGGCGCGGCGGGTGACCCGGTGGACCCGGGCGTTGACCAGCGCACAGAACGCCTCGCAGGCGGCCTCCAGCTCGGCGAACGAGTCGTACGCGTTCAGCAGGTTGGTGTCCTTGGGGACCAGATCGGCCTTGGCGATCTTCACGCTCGACTCCGAGCCGCCCTTGGACGCCGGGTCGGCCGCCACACACGTATGAACAGTTACCCCATAGTGGCGGGCGAACTCGACCATCGCCGGGTTGCGGACCGCGATGCCGGCGACGTGCTCGGTCGTGACGGTCTTCTCGTTGTCGGTCAACAGGTATGTGGGCGCGCCACCGATCCGGCGCAGCGCCACATCCAACGCGGCCATCACACTCGGGGCGGTCTTGTCCCGGATCGCCAACACCACCCGGAACCTCGACCAGGCCAGCCAGGCCACGAACAGCGTCGTCCGCACCCCGTCGATGACAGGGCCGTCGCCGAAGTCGTACTGAAGCCACATCCCCGGCTCGGTCACCCACGGCCGGTGCACCCGCACCCGCCCCAGCCGGTAGTCCCGCTTGACCGCCGCGACCGCCCGGCGGGTGGTCCGCTGCGATCCGGTGTAGCCCAGCGCGGCCAGCTTCTCGTGCGCGACGTCCGCGCGCAGCCTGCCCTTCGAGCGCTCGATCCACTCCTCAACCTTGGGCAGGAACTCATCGACCAGCTGCGGCCGCGCCGCGGGCCGCCCGGACAGTGCCCCGGCCTCCCGGGCGGCGACATACCGGGCGACGGTGTGGTGCGAGACCCCGGCCAGCTCGCCGGCATCGCGCAACGACCCGGTCAAATCGAATGCTTCCAACATGTTCATGATCTCCTCGGCAGACTTCACGGTGTCCCTCCTGGGGTCGGCAGGCGCTTCAGCACCGCCAACCGCACTCCAGGAGGGGCCTCAGCCGCGGGACGCGACGAGGCAGACGAACTCGTGTCGGGCAGATCTCATGACCGCCAGCGGGCAACTCTCATGTCCGCCACCGGGCAGCCTCGTGGCCGTCTCCGGGCAGTTTCTCGTGGCCGCCCTCA
>NZ_JBFUEP010000061.1:0-20534 GCF_056403895.1 Pedococcus sp. P2_E5 | reverse complement strand
GCCTGGGTGAGCGGGCGGCATACCCTGACCCTCTCCGCACGAGGAGCCAGGGGGTGGCGCCGACGAGAGGGTGAAGGGGACCCGCCCGCCGGCGCGCGCGGTCAGGAGGAAGCGACCGCGTTCAACCACGCCTGTCCGTCGGGGACGCCGACGCCGGTGACGTCGTCGTACCCGGGGCGGACGTGGATGGTCAGGGCGTCGTCACGGTCGAAGTAGCGAGCGCTGTAGACGTAGCCGTCGGCGGCGTCGACGCCGTTGACGTAGTCGGAGCGCACGTCACCGGGGTAGGCCGTGAGGTCGGTCTTGGTGATGTCGACGCTGGTGCTGCGGGCTCCGTAGAGCACCGGGTTGGCGAGACCGAACGCGTGACCCGCCTTCTGCTGGGCCAGGGCGAACATGCCCGCGTAGAGCGGCGAGGCGAGCGAGGTGCCGCCGATGCGGTACTCGGAGTACTGCTGCGACCCGTCCGGGAAGGTCTGGGTCTCACCGACGAGCATGCCGGTGTTGGGATCTCCGAGGGCCGCGACGTCGGGCACCGAGCGCATCGCGCCGCCGCCGTAGGTCTGCGAGATGGCCGACGGGACCACACCCGCCTGGTAGGACGGCTGGGCGAACAGCCGCGAGGTGCCGCCGCCACTGCCGTAGAGGAACGCCGGGGTGTTCCACGTCGTGGTGGCCTTGTTCAGCGTGCCCTTGGCGGTCTCCCAGCCGAGCTCGAAGACCCGACCGTTGGTCTGGGACACACCAGCACTGGTGCCGCCGACCGCGGTGACGTAGGGGCTCGACGCCGGCCAGTCCGGGCTGGGGGTGGCGCCGGCCACGCCGCCCGTCTCGTCGCCGCTGTCGCCGGAGGAGAAGAACAGCGTCATGCCTTCTGCGGCCGCCTGGATCTGGGTGTCCAGCGACGGCTTGATGGTGCCGGCGGGGAGGGCCTCGCCGCCGTAGCCGTACGAGTTGGTCACGATGTCGGCGAGGTGGTTGTCCACGACCTTGTTCATGATCGCGTCCAGATCGCGGTAGTTGTTCGGGGCGCCGATGTAGGTGATGTCGGCTCCCGGAGCCATCGTGTGGACCGCCTCGACGTCGAGGGTCTCCTCACCGGCCCAGCCCTGCGGGTCCTGCTTGGGGTTCTGCGGGCGGTTGTAGGTGCCCGGCGCGACGACCTGGCGGAAGTGCCCGTTCAGGGACGGCAGCCCGTGGGCGGCCGAGTAGGTGTTGGCGTCCTGGAGGATCGTCGGCGAGGCGTAGGCATCGATGACGCCGACGGTGACTCCCCGGCCGTCGTTCCCCGAGCCGATCGCCCCGGTCATGCCGTACAAGCCCTGGAGCTGCGCCCCGGCATACCCCTTGGGCGCGAAGGCGCTCGGGGACGCCGGCAGGGCCGTGCCGTCGGGTGTGGGGGTGTTCTGCACCGTCTTCTCGCCCCAGTAGGCGCTGGTCGGGTCGGCGTTGCGGAACAGCGGGGGTCCGGGCGTCACCGTGTCCTGGTGGGCCAGGGTCTGCGACTCGTCGAGCCCGACGACTCCCTCGACCGCGGTGAGGCCGGCCGGGACCTTGAGCGCCGAGGCGTTGCCGCGCACGGTCCTGCCCTCGGTGCGGTACTCCGCGAAGGAGGTGTCGAACGCCCGGGCCGCCTGCGCCAGCGTTCCGGTGGCCTCGACGTACTTGCGGTTGCCGGGAGTGGTGCCGAGCGAGAAACCCTGGCTCTTCAGCCACGCCGAGACGCTGTTCACGTCGGCCTGCGCGGGCGAGAACTGGGCGCGGAACTGCGCCGGGGTCAGGAACTTCGCGTAGTTGGCACTGCCGGGGGTCGAGACCGAGCTGGCGTATGCCGCGGCCGCGTCACCACCGCGGTAGTTCAGGTAGACGCGGAACGTGACCTGCTGGGTGCCGTCGCTGCTGGCGGCGCGGTTCTTCGCGACTGCCCAGGACGGGACACTGCCCGGCAGGGCGTGGGACCCCGCCGTGGCGGCCAGGGCGGAGCCGGCAGACGCGGCAGTGACCAGTGCGGCTGCGCCCAGTGCGGCGCATGCGGTTCTCGACATTCGTGACATCAGACCTCCGGGACGAGTGGCCCGGGGCAGCCGGGTCTCGGCAACCCCCAGGTGGAGCGGTCTCATTCGACACCGGGGGTTCGTCCGGGCCCGATGACAAATGTCACCGGTTTGATGTGAGTTCCCTGAGAGCGGGGGCCGCGGAGGTCCCCCCTTTGTCGGCAATCACCACTATGTGCGCTTCCTCCTGCGCTTAATGCGTGCCTCTCCTGCGCCATATGACGGTCACGCGCGATGTCCGTCCGCCATAGCGTTGCGAGATCGGCACACGACGACCGTGCCCGACGACCCCACCGTCCTCGATCCCCCTCTCTGGCGGGAGTTCCCCGACGACGGAGCCGCGGTCCGCACCGCCGGCGCGATGCCCTCCCGGCTCCAAACACGGGCCGGTGCAATGGAATTGGAGGAGTCATGACACAACGCATGACCGCCGCAGGGGGCGGAAGCAGGATGACCCGCAGGTCGCGGCTGAAGGCCACACTGGCCATCGCGGGACTGGTCCTCGCCGGCGCGGTGGCGGTACCGCAGGTGGCCTACGCCGCCGACGGCCCGTTCACCATCGACGGCACCATTCCCGATGCCAACACCACCGAGCTCCCCGACCCGTTCGGCAACGTCAAGGAGCTCGGCCCCAAGAACTCGAACGTCACGAAGATCGGCGTCATCCACAGCGCCGCCGTCCCGATGCTCGACACCACGAACCCCAACGGGCAGGTCGACCTGCGCCGGGCCTGGCTCGACACCGAGCGGGACACCGCCGCCCCCAACCACGACTGGCTGTACTTCGCGTGGGAGCGTGACAACAACACCGGCAGCGGCTTCATCTCGTACGAGTTCATGCAGAACGCGGCACCCGCCGCCTGTGCCTACGACACCGCCACCGAGGCCCAGCTCATCGCGAGCTGTAACCCGTGGGCGAACCGCAAGGCGGGCGACTTCATGATCCTGTGGGACCAGCAGGGCGGCAGCAAGGACCTGTTCCTGCGCACCTGGTCCGGCACCGCACCCAACCTGACCCTCGGCGCCGCGACGCAGCTCGACTCCACCGTGTCCCAGGCGGAGTACAGCGCGGACGGGTTCCGCGGTGAGGCGGCGGTCGACCTGACGGCGACCATCTTCGGCGGCAGCACCGCGTGCAAGACGTTCGCCAACACCATCCCGAGCACGGTGACGGGCAACTCCGACACGGCGGACTACAAGGACACCATCCTCAAGAACGCCCCGCCGATCACCAACTGCACCTCCACGACCGTCACGACGCCGAAGACCGGCGCCGGCGGTAACATCCCGGCCGGCGGTCTGTCCATCGGAACCGGTGTGGTGCAGGTCAAGGACTCGGCCGTGGTGAGCGTCGTCGGTGGCACCGCCACCCCGACGGGATCCGTCGCGTTCAACCTCTGCAAGGTCGACTCCCCCGGTCTGTGCACCAGCGGCGGGACCTCGGTCGGCTCGACGAACCTGACGGGCGCGGCATACCCGGTCACGGTTCTCTCACCGGCGGCCTACGTGACCTCGGCAGGTCGGTACTGCTGGCGCGCCACCTGGAGCGGCGACTCCGCCAACGGGATCCCCGGCTCGAGCGACTCCAGTGCGACCGAGTGCTTCACGGTCAACCCCGTGACGCCCGGTCTGGCCACGACAGCGAGTGACGACGTCGTCCTCGGTGGCTCGGTCAGTGACAGCGCCACCCTGAGTGGCCTGGCCACCCAGCCGGCCAACCCGGTCATCAACCTGACCGGCACCGGCGGCGCGGCTGCGGGTGGCACGATCACGTTCACCCTCTTCGGGCCGAACAACTGCACCACTGTCGCCTACACCTCGGCGGCGGTGAACATCAGCGTCAACGGCACTGCCTCGACGCCGAACCCGCAGTTCGTCCCGACGGCGGCAGGCACCTACCACTGGGCGGCCTCGTACAGCGGGAACCTGCCGAACAACAACGCCACGACGCACAACACCGCCTGCGACGACACCAACGAGGACGTCGTCGTGAACACGGTGCCGTCGTCGCTGACCAGCACGCAGACGTGGGTGCCGAGCGACTCGGTGACCGTGTCTGCCACCGCCGGCGGCAACCTGGCGGGCACCGTGTCGTTCGAGTTCTTCACCAACGGCACCTGCACCGGTGCGAACGCGTTCTCGACGACCAAGGTCGTCTCCGGCGCTTCGCCGCAGACCGTCACGTCGGGCAATGCTCCGGCACAGACGACCTCCGGGTCGTTCTCGTGGCGGGTCAGCTACGACAGCACCAACCCCGGGCAGCGGGACATCCCCTCGAACTGCGAGGAAGTGTCCTCCCTGACCGTCGACAACGGCGACGGGGCCTCCAGCCCGTAGCGCCACACCACCAGTGCCATCCCTAGAGGCGGCRAGGCGRCGAGGGCACCGGAAATCGTCCAAAGGCATGAGGCCACGTCCCGGCCGGACGAGCACCCTTGTCGTGGAGTGCGCGCGCTGAAGGGGCCCACGAGCAATCCGACGCGGCCGCGACCGCGACCGTGAGTCCCTTCTGAGGAGCACCCATGTCCGCGACTTCAGCGCTGCGACGGCTCGTTCTGGCCGTCGTCTCCGTCACCGCCCTCACCACCCCCATCGCCGTGGGCCCAAGTGCCTCGGCGGCGACCGCCGGACCCGTCACGTGGCACGTGCGCGTCGGCGCCGAGACACCCGACATGGGCGTCACGGCGATGGCATTCCTGCCCAAGGACATCTGGGTCGACGCCGGCGACACCGTCCGGTGGACGTCCAACAGTGCAGAGCCGCACACCGTGACCTTCCTGGCGCCCGGGACGGCGCTGCCCGAGTTCAACCCGTTCGACCCGTCCCAGACGACGGCTCAGGGAGCCTCGGTCTACGACGGCACCGGCTACGCCAACTCAGGGATCATGGCCACGCAGCCGATCTTCGTCTTCACGGACCCGGCCACCGCCTACCACCTGACCTTCACGGCGACCGGTGACTTCACGTACGTCTGCCTCCTGCACGGGCTGATGATGACCGGCACGGTGCACGTCCGTCCGGCCGGCACCGCCTACCCCTACACCCAGCGGGACTACGACCGGGCGGGCACGCAGCAGGCCGATGTCGCCCTCAACCACGGACGCGACGCCTGGCGTCAGGCCAGGCAGGCCCAGGCGACCACCGGCTCCACCGTGCTCGTCGGCGTGGACGGCGAGGGCTTCGGGGTGTCACGGTTCGTCCGTGACCGCATCGTGGTGCACCGGGGCGACACGGTCTCGTTCTTCGTGGCCGGACCCGGCGCACCGCACACCGTGACCTTTGGTGAGGAGCCCCCGGGGCTGGCCATCCTGGCCCCCTCCGGTGACCCGACCCACTTCGCCGGTGGCGACCTCAACAGCGGGGTCCTCGCGCCCGGAGCCCCGTTCGACGTCACCTTCACCACCGCGGGCACCTTCCACTACATCTGCGCCATCCACGACGACATGGGCATGGTCGGCGACGTCGTCGTCCCCTGACCCGTCGAGGTCAGGAGCCCACCTGGCTCGGGCCAGGTGGGCTCCACCTCGACAACCGCTCAGTGCGTGTGGGCCGGGCCGCCGCTCGCACCACTTGCCGCGAGCATGGCCTCACGGCCGGCGCCGAGGACGGTGAGGGGCAGCAGCGTCTTGCCCGTGGGGCCGACCTCGATGTCGGTGCCCATCTGGGGGCACACCCCGCAGTCGAAGCACGGCGTCCAGCGGCAGTCGTCGACCTCGGTCTCGTCGAGGGCGTCCTGCCAGTCGGCCCAGAGCCACTCCTTGTCGAGACCCGAGTCGATGTGGTCCCAGGGGAGCACCTCGGTCTCGCCGCGCTCGCGCGTGGTGTACCAGGCCACGTCGACGGGGAGGTCGGCCAGGGCGGTGTCGGCCGCACTCATCCAGCGGTCGAACGAGAAGTGCTCGCTCCAGCCGTCGAACCTCCCCCCGTCGCGCCAGACCTGCTCGATGACCCGGCCGATCCGGCGGTCGCCTCGGGACAGGAGTCCCTCGACGATGCCCGGCTTGCCGTCGTGGTAGCGGAATCCGATCGACGAGCCGTAGCGGCGGTCGGACCTGATCGCCTCGCGCAGCTTGGCCAGCCGGGCGTCGGTCTCCTCGTTGCCGAGCTGGGCGCACCACTGGAACGGCGTGTGCGGCTTGGGCACGAAACCGCCGATGGACACGGTGCACCGGATGTCACGGCGACCCGAGACCTGGCGGCCCGTCTCGATGACCTTCTTGGCGAGCTCGGCGATCTGGAGCACGTCCTCGTCGGTCTCGGTGGGCAGGCCGCACATGAAGTACAGCTTCACCTGTCGCCAGCCAGCGCCGTACGCCGCGGCGACGGTGTTGATGAGGTCGTCCTCGGACACCATCTTGTTGATGACCTTGCGGATGCGTTCGCTGCCGCCCTCGGGCGCGAACGTCAGCCCGGAGCGGCGGCCGTTGCGGGTGAGCTCGTTCGCGAGGTCGATGTTGAAGGCGTCCACGCGGGTCGACGGCAGTGACAGCCCGGTCTGGGTGCCCTCGTAGCGGTCGGCCAGACCCTTGGCGATGTCGGCGATCTCGGAGTGGTCGGCAGAGGACAGTGACAGCAGCCCGACCTCTTCGAAACCCGTTGCGGCCAGGCCGCGTTCGACCATCTCGCCGATGCCGGTGATGGAGCGCTCGCGCACCGGGCGGGTGATCATCCCGGCCTGGCAGAACCGGCAACCGCGGGTGCACCCACGGAAGATCTCGACCGACATCCGCTCGTGGACCGACTCGGCCAGCGGGACCAGCGGCTGCTTGGGGTAGGGCCACGCGTCGAGGTCCATGACGGTGTGCTTCGACACCCGCCACGGCACGCCGTGGGCGTCAGCCTTGGGCGCGACCCGCTGGATCCGCCCGTCGGGCAGGTAGGAGACGTCGTACAGCGACGGGACGTAGACCCCACCGGTCCGGGCCAGGCGCAGCAGCAGCTCGCGCCGGCCACCCGGCATACCCTCCGCCTTCCAGGCGCCGATGTGGTGGGTGACCGCGAGCACGGCCTCTTCGCCGTCCCCCACGATGGCGGCGTCGACGAAGTCGGCAACCGGCTCGGGATTGAAGGCGGCGTGGCCGCCGGCGACGACGATCGGGTCGTCGTCCGTGCGGTCGACCGCGTGCAGCGGGATGCCTGCGAGGTCGAGCGCGGTGAGCATGTTGGTGTACCCCAGCTCGGTCGAGAAGGACAGGCCGAGCACGTCGAAGTCACGCACCGACCGGTGCGCGTCGACGGTGAACTGGGGCACCTCGTGCTCGCGCATCAGCGCCTCGAGGTCCGGCCAGACGGCGTAGGTCCGCTCGGCCAGGGCATCGGGGCGCTCGTTCAGCACTTCGTAGAGGATCATGACGCCCTGGTTGGGCACCCCCACCTCGTAGGCGTCGGGGTACATCAGCGCCCAGCGGGTGGTCAGCTCCTGCCCGTCCGGGCCGTGACCGCCGCAGTTCCAGTCCTTCACCGTGGAGTTCAGCTCGCCCCCGACGTACTGGATGGGCTTGCTGACCTGCTCGAGCAACGGCTCGAGCAGCGGGAAGACGGAAGTGCCGGAGGTCTGGGTCATGGTGGGACAAGGGTAACGGCGGCACGGCCGGGCGCCGAAAACGAGGGAGCCCCGGCCTGCGCCCGGGGGGCGGGCCGTGGAGCTGGAACGGGGCGGGCCGTGGAGCTGGACGGGCCTTCCCACGCTTCTCCCAGCATCGGTTCCTACCATCGCGCGAGTGCCTCGCCACCTGCTCCCGCCAGCCGTCGCGGCTGGAGGCGTTGCCCTCGCGGCTGGGGGCGTTGCCCTCGCGACAGCGGTAGCGCTCGCCTGGTCACACAGCCCCGCCCGTACGGCACCGGAGCTCGCGGACCCCTCCCCGCCGCGGAGCACGCCGTCAGCGCCGCCCCAGGTGGCCACCACCATCCCCCACGGCCCACTCTCCGTGGTCGGGCTCGGCGACTCGGTGACGGCCGGGTCCACCTGCGCCTGCACACCGTTCGTGGAGCGGTTCGCCGGTCTGGTCGCCGTGCGCGACGGACGGGCCGTGACCGCCACGAACCTCGGCACACCCGGCCTGACGACCGGCTCGCTGGCCGCCCAGCTGACCCGGCCCGGACCGTCGGGGTCGGTGGCGTCGGCCGACACGGTCGTGGTGACCATCGGGGCCAACGACCTCGGTCCGCTCGAGGACCGGTGGGAGCGGACCGGGTGCGACTCGGCCTGCACGGCGCCCGCCGTCGCGGCCATGGCGCGCGGGCTCGCTGCGGATCTCGCGCGGATCAGGGTCCTCGGGCAGCAGGGTCAGCGGGTCGAGGTGACGACGTACTGGAACGTGTTCGAGGACGGTGACGTGGCCGACCGGCAGCGCGGGCCCGGTTTCGCCGACTGGAGCGACACCGTGACCGTGTCTGCCAACCGGGCGATCTGCGCGACGGCGCGGACCTTCGGTGACACGTGCGTGGACCTCTATGCGCCCTTCCTCAGCGCGGACGGCAACCGCAACCCCACCCCACTGCTGTCCTCCGACGGCGACCACCCGAATGCCGCGGGTCACGAGGTGATCGCCCGTGCCCTGCTGGCCGCCACACCACCCTGAGGACGCTCCGCCGCGAGGTGGGCGGAGAGGAAGTCCAGGGCCCGCGGCATGAGGGCCGACCAGCTGGCGAAGTTGTGTCCACCGCCGGGCACGACCACGGTGGTCACGGACATCGGTGCGTGCACGAGGGCGACGAACCGGCGCGTGTCGCGGAGCCCCGTACCTCCGATCTCGCCGGTACCGATCGTCGCGAACAGCGAGACCGGTGGTTCCGGCTCATGACGCACGAGCCATTCCGGGTCGTTGAGGTCGCGCACGACAGGCGAACCGCCCCAGAGGTCTCCGGTCGTCCCGTCCTTGAGCGTGTGGTAGTAGCCGGACAGCGCCGCCCCGGTCGTGAAGACGGAGGAGTGGGTGAGCAGGAGCTTGGCCGCACAGTAGCCACCGGTGGAGTCACCCATCGCTCCCCACCCGACCGGAGCGACCCGCAGGTCCTGGGACACGGTCCTCGGGACGTCCTCACCGAAGTAGGTCAGGGTCTGGGGTCCACCCGGGACGTCGCTGCACTCGGTGTCGCGCGGCGGCACCACGGTCGGTCGCATCATGACCAGGACCATCGGCCGCGCACGGTGCGCGTCGATCTGCGACAGCAGCACATCGGGGTACTTCATCCGCGAGACCAGGGCCCGCGTGGCGCCCGGGTAGCCCGTGAACACCTCGACCCCCGGGAACACGGTCCTGGCGTAGGCCCTCTGGAAGTACTGCGGCGGCAGGTAGACGGCGGCCGGTTCGGACAGTCCGCTGTGCGCGCCCGAGAGAGTGAGGGTCTCGACCCGGCCGCGCGTCGCCCACTGCGCCGGCGTCGACCACGAGTCGACCCCCGCGAGGGACGCGTCGCGGGTGGCCGACGGCGGCAGTCCGTCGTGGTGCCTCGCGGGTGGGTTCACGCCGGCGTGGACCACCGCCGCGGCCGAGGCCGTCGTGCCCAGCAGCTCCGACCACGACCCGTAGAAGTACCCGTAGTCGTTGAGGGCAGCCGCGACCAGCAGCACGGCGGCCAGCTGACCCGCCACGACCAGGACGAGCCGCTGAGCCACGCGCGCAGGGGCCGGGCCGCGAACGCGGGACCACAGCACGAGCGCCAGAACGGTCGCGAGGACTGTCGCCAGACCCAGCGTGACCAGCAGGGGCCAACCCAGCAGGGGCATGCCACACACCTCCGACCCGGCCCACCACAAGGGCACGGACCCAGCGTGCGCGCCGCCGATGTGAGGGGGCTGCGACGTGGCTGGGGGTTGGCTGGGAGGCTCGACGGCCACCAGGACCCAGCCCACGGAGCGCTGTTCGCCCCGCCCGGCGATACTGGAGGGGTGCCGAGCACGGCCGAACGAGTGGCTGCGGCGATGCAGGCGGTGCCCCGTCTGGCGTTCCTGCCGCCCGCCCAACGACGCCACAGCGAGCGCGACGCGCCGCTCCCGATCGGTCACGGCCAGACCAACAGCCAACCCACGACCGTCCGTCAGATGCTCGAGCTGCTCGACGTCCAGCCCGGTGACCGCGTCCTCGACGTCGGCTCCGGGTCCGGCTGGTCGACGGCCCTCCTGGCCCACCTGACCGGCCCCACGGGTCGGGTGACCGGCGTCGAGCGGGTTCCCGACCTGCTGACCTTCGGCGCCACCAACCTCGCGAGCAGGGGTATGCCGTGGGCGCACGTCGAGGCGGCGGTGCCCGGCCAGCTGGGCCATGCGGCACACGGACCGTTCGACCGCATCCTGGTGTCGGCGCAGGCGCCGGCCCTGCCTGCAGAGCTCGTCCGGCAGCTGGCACCGCACGGAGTGCTCGTCATCCCCGTGGCGGGACGGATGCTGCGCGTGGTGGCACGCGAAGGCGGGCCGACGGTCGAGGAGCACGGGTGGTACCGCTTCGTGCCCCTCGTCGCCGACCCGCCTCGTGGAGCTGGTGCTCCGGGTCCTGTGGACTAGCCCACGCGCGGCCTACTGGCCGGAGTAGAGCGCGTCGAGCGTGGTCTGGTACTTCTCGCTGACGGCCTTGCGGCGCAGCTTGAGGCTGGGCGTGAGGTCACCGTCCTCGATGGTGAGGTCGTGGTCGAGGATCGTGAACTTCTTGATCTGCTCCCAGCGGTTGAGGTTGACGTTGAGGTTGTCGATGTAGACCTGCACCATGTCGCGCACCTCCTGGGAGGTCACGATCGCGCGGTAGTCGCCGGTGACGCCGTGCAGGTCGGCCCACTCCTTGATCGCGTCGGCGTCGAGGGTGACCAGCGCCGTCACGAAGTTGTGGTCGGACCCGTAGACCATGAACTGGCTGACGTAGGGGCAAAGGCCCTTGAAGGTCGACTCGATGAGCGATGGTCCGACGTACTTGCCGCCGGAAGTCTTGAAGAAGTCCTTCTTGCGGTCGGTGATCTTCAGGTAGCCGAACTCGTCGAGGGTGCCGATGTCGCCGGTGTGCAGCCACCCGTCGGAGTCCTTGGTCTCGGCCGTGTCCTCGGGCTTGTTGTGGTAGCCCTCCATCACGCCGGGACCGCGCAGCAGGACCTCGCCGTCCTCGGCGATCCGGACCTCGGTGCCGGGCAGGGCCCAGCCGACGGTGCCGATCGCGTTGGTGGCCGGCCGGTTGACGAACGACGCGGCGCTGGTCTCGGTGAGGCCGTAGCCCTCGAGGATGACCAGGCCGACGGAGTCGAACCAGGTGGCGATGTCCTTGTTGAGCGCCGCGGACCCGGAGATGAAGAACCGGATCCGGCCGCCGAAGCGGGCCCGCACCTTGTGCAGCACCAGCTTGTCGGCGACGGCGTGCTGACGGGCGAGCATGCCCGACGGCTCCTCGCCCCGCGCGCGCAGGTCGGCGACCTTGGCGCCCACGCCGGTGGCCCAGGCGAACAGCTTGGCCTTCACCCCGCCCTCGTTCGCGACCATGGTCGTGATCCGGCCGTAGGCCTTCTCGAAGATGCGAGGTGCGGCCCCCATGAAGGTCGGCTGGACGACGGCGAGGTTGTCGACGATCTTGTCGACCCGGCCGTCGATCGCCGTCGGGAAGCCCACCTGCAGGGGCAGGGTCAGCAGCACCTTGCCGAAGACGTGCGCCAGCGGCAGCCAGAGGTACTGCAGGTCGTTGGGGTTCAGGATGCCGATCGCGTCGACCGCCGCGGCCTCGTAGACCCAGGCGTCGTGGCTGAGACGGACGCCCTTGGGACGCCCCGTCGTGCCCGACGTGTAGATGATGGTGGCGAGCTGGTCCTTGGTGATGGCGTCGATGCGGTCGTCGACAGCCGAGGAGTTCGTCGCGAGCAGCTGGGCGCCCATCTCCTCGAGCTCGGCGAGGCTGATCACCCAGTCACCGTCGGAGTTCCCGTCGATGGTCACCACGCGGGCGACGTCCGGCAGGTCGATCCGTCGCTCCCACAGCTTGGCGACCTGCTCGTCGTCCTCGGCGAACACGACCACGCTGCCGGAGTTGGCCAGGATGTAGGCGACGTCCGGGGCGATCGTCGTCGGGTAGATCGTCGTGGTGGCGCCACCGGCGCACATCACCGCGAGGTCGGTCAGAGCCCATTCGTAGCGCGTGGACGAGGCGATGGCCACCCGGTCCTCGGGCCGCACCCCCAGGGCGACCAGGCCGGCCGCGAGGCGGTAGGCGCGCTCGCGCACCTGCGCCCACGTCACCGATGACCAGGAGTCGTCCTCGGCGAAGCGGAAGGCCTCGGCCTGCGGCGTCTTGGCGACCCGGTCACGGAACAGGTGGGCCACGGAGGCAGGGCGTTGCTCCAGGACGGCGGTGTTGAGGCGCTCGTCCCTGGAGGCGGCTTTGGTGGAGGTGGCATGGGGTGATTGAGTCGACATGGACCGTCCTCGGCTCGGTGACAGGGGGTGTGTGGAGTACCACGGGGATGACACGGCGTTGCCCGGGATAGTGCCATGCACGAGCGGCGAACGGGAGTGATCGAGCGCGATTGTGGCCAAACAGTTGGACGTTGCCGCTGAGCACGTTGATCGCGTCACTCTTCGTGCTGTCAGGTCTCGTCTCCGCGGTATGCCGGGTGGTTCAGCGTCGCCGTGAGGCCAGGTGCGCGTTGTTGACGAGGCCGACAGCCAGCCAGCAGGCGAACATCGAGGACCCGCCATACGACAGGAACGGCAGCGGCAGCCCCGTGACCGGCGTGATCCCGAGGTTCATGCCGACGTTCTCGAAGACCTGGAACAGGAACCACACCGCCACGCCGGAGGCCAGGAGACGCCCGAACGCGTCCTGGGCCCGTGCGGCGACGAGCACGGCGCGCAGCACCACGAACCCCAGGAGCAGCAGCAGGCCCGCCGCCCCGAGGAAGCCGAGCTCCTCCCCCGCCACGGAGAACACGAAGTCGGTCTGCTGGTAGGGGATGAACCCGCCCTGCGTCTGCCGGCCCTCGAACAGCCCCTGCCCCTGCCAGCCTCCGGAGCCGATCGCGATGCGCACCTGGCGGGTCTGGTACCCGATCCCCTGTGGGTCCGCCTGCGGGTCGGCGAACGCCGTCAGCCGATCCCGCTGGTAGTCGCTGAGGACCGGCGTGGTGAGGGCGACGACGACACCCGCCGCCACGAGGGCGGTCGTCGCCGCGAGGTAGCGCTTGGGTGTGCCCGCGACCGCGACCACGCCGAACCCGAGCGCGCCGAGGACGAGGGCCGACCCGAGGTCCGGCTGGAGCATGACCAGCCCGATCGGGACGGCCACCACGAGCACGGCGAGGAGGAGGTCACGACCGTCGGGCTGGGCCTGGCGGTCGATCCGCTCCCCCAGGAGGATCGCGAGGCCGAGGCACAGGGCGACCTTGGCGAACTCCGACGGCTGGACCGAGAATCCCCCGGGCAGCAGGATCCACGAGTGCGACCCGTTGACGGTCGACCCGACCGGGGTGAGCACCAGGACGAGCCCGGCGACCGACACGAGGTAGAGCAGGGGCGCCACGGCTCGCAACAGCTGGTAACCGGTCCTGGTCACCGCCGCGGCCAGCCCGACTCCGAGGGCCGTGTTGAACAGGTGGCGCACGAGGTAGGCCGACCCCGCCTGGTGCCGGGTCGCCGACCACACGAGCAGGGCACCGATCAGCGAGAGCCCGAGGGCCGCCACGACCAGTCCCCAGTCGCTCCGGCTCCACAGCGCCGCGCCRCCACTCGCCCTGGCCCAGGTCCCGCCGGCGCGGGACCTCCTCGTCAGGACGGGACGATCGAGGCGAGGACCTGTCGGCACTTCTCGATGTCCCCGGCCATGGCCGTGAGCAGGTCGTCGATGGAGTCGAAGCGCAGGGTGGGGCGGATGTGTTCGACGAACTCGACAGTGACCTCCTCGTCGTAGAGGTCGAGGTCGGTCCGGTCGAGGACATAGGCCTCCACGGTGCGCAGGGTCCCGTCGAAGGTCGGGTTGGTGCCGACCGAGATGGCTGCCGGCAGGGTCCGCTCGGGGTCGTCGGCGGGCTTGGCCACCCGGGTGAGCCACCCGGCATACACCCCGTCCGCGGGGACCAGGCCGAGCGAGTCGGGCGCGAGGTTGGCGGTCGGGTAGCCCAGCTCACGCCCGCGGTGGGCGCCGTGGACGACGGTGCCGGTCATGCGGTGGGGTCGTCCGAGGATCGCGGAGGCGGCACCCACCTCGCCGGCGGCGAGGTGGCGCCGCACCGCCGAGGACGACCAGCGCTCGCCGTTGCCCAGGTCGTCGAGGACGACCACGTCGAAGCCGTGCTCCTCCCCCAGCGCAGCGAGCGTGGAGACGTCGCCGGTGTAGCCCCGCCCGAACCCACGGGCGTCCTCGCCGACGACGATCGCGCTGACACCCAGGGTCTCGACGAAGGTGCGGACGATGAACTCCTCGGCGGTCTGCTGGGCGAACTCCTGGGTGAAGTCGAGCACGAGCAGGCCGTCGATGCCGGTGGTCTCGAGCAGCTCGTCGCGCAGCCGTCCCGGTGCGATGAGCTCGAGGGTCTCCGGGTGGAAGATCGCCGCGGGGTGCGGGTCGAAGGTGACGGCCACACTGGGCAGGCCACGCTCGCTCGCCTCGGCGACGAGCCGGGCCAGCACCGCGCGGTGGCCCAGGTGGACACCGTCGAAGTTGCCGAAGGTGGCGACGGAGGGGCGCAGGCCATCGGGGGTCTGGGCGGGATCGGTCCAGCGGTGCACGGAGGACACTCTACGAACCAGCCGGGGCAAAGACGACGTGCGCCCTGGCCTGACGACCGGTCTCGTCGAGCATCGCGACCAGGCGGCCGTCCGGCGCGAAGGCCGCGACCGGCTCGGTGCGGCCCTCCTGTGCAGAGTCCACGCGCTGGCCGTAACCCACCGCGGTGGTCTCCGTGATGGTGAGCTCGCGCACGGTGAACTGGGCGCGAGCGGCGTCGGCGAGCGGGGTGACCGGGATCTGCTCCGGGTCCTCGATGGCGCCCAGCGCCTCGAGGTCGTGCGCCCGGTCGAGCGTGAAGGCCCCGACCCGGGTGCGGCGCAACGCACTCAGGTGACCCCCCACGCCGAGGGCGGCACCGAGGTCGCGGGCGAGCGCACGGACGTAGGTGCCGGAGCTCACCGTCACCTCGACGTCCACGTCGAGCACGGGTATGCCGTCCACCTCACCCGGGCGCGTGGCCAGGATGTCGAACCGGCTGACCGTCACCGGCCGTGGGGGCAGGTCGACGTCCTCGCCCGCGCGGACCCGGTGGTAGGAGCGCTCGCCCTTGACCTTGATGGCCGACACCGAGCTCGGCACCTGCTGGATGTCGCCGGTCAGCTGGCGCACGGCCGCCTCCAGCTGTCCCGTGGTGACGGCGTCCGCGGCCGCGGAGGAGGTGACCTCCCCCTCGGCGTCGTCGGTGATCGTGGCCTGCCCCAGCCGGATGGTGGCGGTGTACTCCTTGTCGCAGCCGACGAGGAAGGTCAGCAACCGGGTCGCCCGCCCGATGCCGAGCACCAGGACGCCGGTGGCCATCGGGTCCAGGGTCCCGGCATGGCCGACCTTGCGCGTGGCGCACAGCCGACGGGCCCGGCCGACCACGTCGTGGCTCGTCCAGCCGGACGGCTTGTCGACGACGAGCAGGCCGTCAGGCGCGGGCATCCGCGCCGTTGTCCCGGGTGTGGTCGGTGGGAGAACCCTCGACGCCTGCATCCTCGTCCTCGTCCTCGGGCTCGGGCTTGCGGTAGGGGTCGGCGTCGCCGGCGTAGGTCGCGCCGGCGGCGGCCGCGGCCACCGCCTCGTCGCGCTCCTTGGCCTCGCGCAGCAGGTCCTCCATGTGCGCCGCGGTCTCCGGGATCGCGTCGGCGAAGAAATCCAGGCTGGGAGTGAGCCGGATCTGGATCTGCTGGCCGACGAACGACCGCAGTCGACCCTTGTTCTTCTCGAGCAGGGCGGCGGTCTTGTCGCGCTGGATCTCGTCACCGAACACGGTGTAGAAGACCGAGGCGTGCTGCAGGTCGCCGGTCACGCGGACGTCGGTGATGGTGATGAAACCCAGGTCGGGGTCCTTGACGATCGACACGACGTTCGCGGCGATGAGCGTCTTGATGCGGTCGGCGATCTTGCGGGCGCGTCCGGCGTCAGCCACGGCGTCCTCCTGTGCTGGGGGTTCAGTACCCGGAGGTGATCCGGGACCTGCCCACCCTAGCGAGTGGCCACACACCCCCTGCGCCACCGGTCCCGATCGGCTAAGGGAGCCTCGAGCTGGATCTAAGGATTTCCCGGATGTCGGGCCGGGGCGGTACCCGGACAGTCGGGAGCATGGAAACAGTCCAGCTGACCACCACCACTGTCGCCGCGACCGCGCAGGGCGACCTGCCGGCCATCCGCCCCGTGCGCTCCTACCAGGGCCTGGCCGTGGTGTGCGCGATGCTCTGCTTCCGCCCTCTGGGGGTCGCCGCCGTCGTGAGTGCGGGCAACGTCCGCACCCGGCTGGCACTGGGAGACCTCGAGGGCGCTCGTCGAGCGTCGCGCAGGGCCCTGGGGCTGTGCTGCGCCAGCGCTGCGGTGACGCTGTTCTGCCTCATGGTGATCGTGGTCGGCTCGGTCGACTACTCCAACACCCACTGACACCCCAACACCCACTGACAGAGTCCACGAAAAGGGCCGGATCCGCTTAGCGGATCCGGCCCTCTCGTCGTCGGTCACTGTGGTCCGATGTGCCGCGTGTAGCCCCCGTCGTGGAGGCCGGCCCACCGCTCGAACACGCTCTGTTCGAAGTCGCCCCGGGTCCGCATGGACTCTGCGCCGTACAGAACGGGGAACAACGGGCCCAACATTGCCCACTGGTCCGCGTGCCGGGCCTCGTGGCGGTGCCGGTCCGGGCCACCCAGGTTGTCGTACAGCCAGACGTTGCCCACGGTCGTACCGGCATTGGTGAAGCCGGACTCCATGGACTTGCAGGTGACGACGAGGTCGTCGTGCACGTCGCAGGTGCCGCCGTGCGCCCGACCCCAGGTGACCCCCACGGCACTGACCGGCAGGTTGACGACGGCACGGGAGACGGTGAGCACGTGCGGGCTGGCGACGATGACGGCCAGCGACAAGGCAGCGAGGACGCTGGTGCTGCGTCGGGTGCTGGCGACTGGTTCGAGCGGCGTGGCCGCTGTGCGGTAGCGGTTCATACCTCACAGGGTCGGACGCCGCGACGCCCCAGTCGCCCGGCATACCCTTATCCGCCAGCGGCGGCAGCCTTAGGCCGATGACCGGCAGGCAACAGGCGAACGTCCTAGCGGATGTTTATCAGGTTGTCGACCTCGGTGCGGTTGACGTCGCCGTAACAGTCCAGGCAGACCTGCTGTGCGCCCGCCGTCTGGTCGATGTCGTCGGGAGCGATCCTCTTCTTGTTGCACAGCGTCTTCGTCGATGACTTCGAGTGACAGGCATGGAGCTCAACGCCGCCCTCGTCCCAGTCAGGAATGCATGGGTGCACCATGTGAACCATCTCCCCCTTCTCGTGCGGACCTCGGGTCCGGTCTACACCCGTTGCTGCCCGGAGGGGAAGAGATTCAGGCGCTGGGCCGCAGATGCGGCTTGGAGACGGTTGGATACGCCCAGTTTTGCGATGATGTGGGACACGTGGACGCTCACCGTGCTCTCGCTGATGAACAGCCGTCTCGCGATCTGCTGGTTCGAGAAGCCCTCGGTCAGGATCCGCAGGACGTCCCGCTCCCGCGGGGTCAGGTGGACAGGGATGCCGTTGGCGGTGTGGACGACAACCGCCTCGTCGTCATCGCCGTCCGCCACCGGCGCCACGTCCAGCTCTGTGGCCGGCACACCCGCGTGCCGCGCCAGCGTGCGCACGGTCTGCTCCAGTGGGGTGCTGCCGAGCTCGACGGCGGTGCGCAGTGCTGCGGCGAGTACCCGTGTCCCCTGCGACCGTGAGCGGACCCCGAAGAGCGCCTCCGCCTGGCGCCACTGCGCATAGGCCATGGGGTAGGGACATTCGAGGCGCTCCCACTCCGCGACAACGGCGCCCCATGTGTCGGCCGACGGGGTCATCGAGGCACGGGCGGCCTCGGCCTCGCACAACAGCAGGTGGGCGCGGTCGAGCGCGCCCGTGTCCCCCTGGGCCGCCCGACGCGCGCTGGCGATCAGGTCCGCCGTCTCCCGGACGGCGACGTCGCGGATGGCCGGCTCCCCCCTCGAGGTGACGAGGTCCGCGTGCGCGCGCAGCGCCACGGTGCACAGGCTGACGACCAGTCCTGCGTCCTGCTGCTCCCCCAGCCGGTCGAGCGCCTCCCGTGAGATGCGGTGCGCCTCATGGGCCTTGCCCTGCCACAGCAGGTGCTCGGTGCTGGCGAGGGTGACGTCGTGCACGGTGTACGGATCGTCCGTGCTCGCGAACCGGCCGATGATGGCCATCTCGGCCGTGAAGCCCGGTTCGTCTCCCCGGGCCGCCGCCACCTGGGCGAGCTGGAGGTGCAGGGTCAGCGCCATGCCCTCGGCGGCCCACTGCTGTTCGAGCTCCTGCGCCTGCGCCTGCGCATCGTCCCAGCGGCCCGTCGCGACGAGGGCGTGCACCCAGTTCTCGGCGAGCGTCGGCGCCACGAGGAGCAACGGGCCGAAGCGCCGGCAGGTGTGCTCGCCCTCCTGCGCCACGTCCAGGACCTGCCGGAGCTGGCCGGCCGTGGAGTGCAGGAACGCGAGGTTCCCATAGCAGCGCACGACGGCCTTGAACGCGTCGGCGGCCACCGCCTCGGTGAGGCACCGGTGCAGCTCGGCGACACCGAACTCGAGGTCGCCACGACGGGCAGTCGCCGTGGCCAGCGTGATGCGGGCCTGGAGGGCGTTGCGAGTGGCCCCGCACGTCCGCGCCAGCGCGATGGCCTCCTCGGCGACGGCCTGGCACCGCTCGTACTGCCCGAGCGCGATCAGGGCCTGCGCGCGCGACGCCAGCACCCGCACCCGAAGCACCTGCTCGCGGGGCCCCGGTTCCAGCGCCGCCTCGGCGCGCTCGCACGCAGCCAGGGTGCCGGCCGGGTCGCCCGCGGCCCACAGCGCCTCACCCAGCTCGAGCTCCAGGCGGGCACGCGAGAGCCCCTTGCGGGGCACCGCAGCCAGACCCGCGCGGAGCAGCTCCGCGGCTGCCGATGGCTCCCCCGCCCACCGTGCCATCTCCGCCTCGAGACGCAGCAGCTCGTCGTAGGACAACGCACTCAGCGCCTCAGGGTCGTCGACCCGGTCCCAGAGCTCCTCCCGGGCCACCGACAGCTGGCGACGCGCCTCAGGGAAGGCGTACATGCTCCTCGCGTGGTCGGCTGCGGAGATCACCGTGGGCAGCGCATCGGCGTAGTCGCCCGCTGCCACGAGGTGGTGGGCCAGCTGGGCGATGCCCCGGGGCAGCCCGTCCCGGCGGGACAGCCGAACTCCTTGCACCGCGGCCCGGTGGGCGGCGGTCTGCTCGCTGTGCAACATCTCCCTGACCACGCTCTCGCGGAGGATCGCGTGACGGAAGTCGTAGCGGTCGGACCCGGCGACCAGCAGCCCTCGCTCCGTGAGCAGGCGCAGAATGGTCGCGACGTCGCCGCCCCTGCTCTCGATCGCCTTCTCCAGGACCTCGTGCGGGATGTACTCCCCCAGTACCGCGGCCACGTGCAACGCGAACCGTGCGTCGTCCGGAAGCTCGTCGACCGGGCCCAGGAGCGCCTGACGCAGGGCCTCGGTGTGGGCGCCCTCGATCTCGTCGCGGGCCGCCAGCTCGAGCGCCATGAAGGGGTTGCCGTCGCACAGGTCCACGACCTTGTCGTGCTGCGCGGCAGGGAGCTGGACGTCTGAGGTGGCGAGCAGCTCCCGGACCTGGTTTGCGCTGAACGGCCCCAGGTGGATGTCACGACTCATCTCGGCGCGGCTCAGCTCTCGGACACCCTTGCGAGTGCTGGCGTTGCGGGCAAGCGCATCATCACGGCAGGTCAGCACGAGCAGGAGCCGCTCCTGCCCGGCGGTTCGAGCCAGGTAGTTGAGCAGGTCGAGACTGGACGAGTCGGCCCAGTGGATGTCCTCCAGCACCAGGAGCACCGGCTGCTGCTCCTGCTCGGCGAGCTCGTGCAGCACCCACCGGACGCTCGTGAACAAGCGGGAGCGCTCGAGGCCGGTGTCGGGCGACGAGAGTCCGGAACTCGGCGTGGATACGCTCAGCGCCGTCCGCAGCAGCTCCCAGGGGGTGCCACCCGCCCTGTCCAGCGCGCTCCGCACGGAGCCGATCCCGCTCAGCACCTCGACGAAGGGCCCGAACGGCAGCTCGCCCCCGCTGACCGGCGTGCAGTGGCCCTGTGCGACGAACACGCCTGACTCACGCGCGCGCTCCACCAGCGAGTCTGCCAGTCGGGTCTTTCCCAACCCGGACTCACCGTGGATGAGGGCCAGGCGCGCTCGACCCGCACGCGCGGAGGCGAGGCAGTCGTCGAGCACCTGCAGCTCGCGCTGCCTGGCGATCAACGGACGGGCCGTCTCCATCGTAGAAGTG
>NZ_JBFUEP010000060.1:0-21952 GCF_056403895.1 Pedococcus sp. P2_E5 | reverse complement strand
GGCCTGGACGGTCGCCGCGAGCGCAGCATCGGGGGCGATGTGGGTCACGACGATGAGGTTGGCGCGGGTCTCGGCGGCCTCCCCGTCGGGACCGTCTTGGTCTGCGGCGATGATGTGCTGGCGAACCGTCTCGATGGACACACCGTGCTCGGCGAACGACGTCGCCACCTGGGCGAGGACGCCCGGGCGGTCGGCCACGTCGAGGCTGATGTGGTACCTCGTGAGGGCCTGACCCATCTCGAGCACGGGCAGGTCGGCGTAGGCCGACTCCCCAGGGCCGCGGCCGCCGCCGACCCGGTGCCGGGCCACGGCGACGACGTCACCCAGGACGGCGCTGGCGGTGGGGTCACCCCCGGCCCCCTTGCCGTAGAACATCAGCTGCCCGGCGGCGTCGGCCTCGACGAACACAGCGTTGAAGGCGTCGCGGACCCCGCCGAGGGGGTGCGACCGAGGGATCATGGCCGGGTGCACCCGGACGCTGACGCCCGGTGCGAGCGTGCCGTCAGCGCCAATGACCTCGGTGCGCTCGCAGATCGCGAGAAGCTTGACGACACAGTCCATTTCGCGTGCCGCCTGGATGTCCGCGGCGGACACCTCGGTGATCCCCTCGCGGTAGACCTGGTCGCTGGAGACGCGCGTGTGGAAGGCGAGCGAGGCGAGGATGGCGGCCTTGGCGGCGGCGTCGAAGCCCTCGACGTCGGCGGTGGGGTCGGCCTCGGCATAGCCGAGCGCCTGCGCCTGCCCGACGGCCTCGGCAAAGCCCATGCCGGTCGAGTCCATCTTGTCGAGGACGTAGTTGGTGGTGCCGTTGACGATGCCGAGCACCTTGCGGACGTCGTCTCCGGCGAGCGACTCGCGGATCGGCCGCAGGATCGGGATGGCCCCGGCAACCGCCGCCTCGTAGTAGAGGTCGACGCCGTGCTCGGCCGCCGCGGCATACAGGGCGGGACCCGCCTCGGCCAGCAGCGCCTTGTTGGCCGACACCACGGAGGCGCCGTGCTTCATGGCGAGCTCGATGAGCGTCCTGGCCGGCTCGATGCCGCCGATCACCTCGATGACGATGTCGGCCCGGGTGATGATCGACTCTGCGTCCGTCGTGAACAGGGCGGGATCGACGGGCAGGTCCGAGCGGTCCTTGCCGGCCCGGCGCACGGCGATGCCGATCAGCTCGAGGGGCCGCCCCACGCGGGCCGCGAGGTCGTCGGAGTGCTGGGTGAGCATCCGGGCCACGGACGAGCCGACGACGCCGCACCCGAGCAGCGCCACCCTCAGCGGCCGCTCCGTGGTTGCCTGCTCGCTGTCACTCACGCTGACTTCCCTCACTGCGTGCTCCTTGTGCCCTGGTGGGCTTTCTCCCGGTCGGGCCCATCGTGACGGGTGACCACTTCGTGGACACCCATCGTTCCGCCATCCGGACATTGTCCGACCGAGGACACGACGCACCGTCGAATTTGCGGATTCTTGGCGGTTTCGACGGCGAGTCCTGTCCTCAGTGGGTCGTGGGGCGGGTCAGCCGACGTCCAGCGCCAGCAGATCCTCCACCGTCTCGCGGCGGACGAGGACCCGGGCGCGACCGTCGCGGACGGCGACCACCGGTGGGCGCGGCGTGTGGTTGTACTGGCTCGCCATCGAGCGGCAGTAGGCGCCCGTACCGGGGACCGCGATCAGGTCGCCCGCGGTGATGTCGTCAGGCAGGTACTCGTCCATGACGACGATGTCGCCGCTCTCGCAGTGCTTGCCGACCACGCGCGCGAGCCGCGGCGGGGCTTCCGACCGGCGGCTCGCCAGGGTGCAGGAGTAGTCGGCGTCGTAGAGCGCGGTCCGGATGTTGTCGCTCATCCCGCCGTCGACCGAGACGTAGGTGCGGGCCAGGCCTTCAGCGACATCGACGTCCTTGACGGTGCCGACCTCGTAGAGGGTGAACGTGCTCGGCCCCACGATGGCGCGTCCGGGCTCGATCGAGATCCTCGGTGTCGGGGTGTCGGGGCTGCCGTCGCCGACCGCCTTGAGCTCGCGCCGGACCAGGTCGGCCATCTGCTCGCCCAGCTCGCCGGGTGAGAGCGGAGTGTGCTCGGTCGTGTAGGCGATGCCGTAGCCGCCACCCAGGTCCAGCTCGGGCATGTGGATGCCGTGCAGCCGCGCCACCTCGGCGTGGAGCCCGATCAGGCGACGGGCCGAGACCTCGAAGCCCGCGGTGTCGAAGATCTGGCTGCCGATGTGGGAGTGCAGTCCCAGGAGCTCGAGCCGGTCGCCGTGCGCGAGGATGCGGCTGACCGCCTCGGCGGCCTTGCCACCGGCCAGGGAGAAGCCGAACTTCTGGTCCTCGTGGGCGGTGGCGATGAACTCGTGCGTGTGGGCCTCGACGCCGACCGTGACGCGCACCATGACGGGCGCACGGACACCGAGCTCGGCGGCGACCTCGGCGATGCGGTCGATCTCCTCGAACGAGTCGACGACGATCCGGCCCACGCCGTAGTCGAGGGCCTGCCGGATCTCGGGCACGGACTTGTTGTTGCCGTGCAACCCGATCCGCTCCGATGGGAAGCCCGCCCGCTGCGCCACGGCCAGCTCACCGCCCGAGCAGACGTCGAGGCACAGGCCCTCGTCGGCCACCCAACGCGCCACCTCGGTGCACAGGAACGCCTTGCCGGCGTAGAACACGTCGACCCCGCCGAGCTCGGCGAACGGCGCCGCGAAGTCGTCGCGGAAGGCCCGCGCGCGGGCGCGGAAGTCCTCCTCGTCGACGACGTATGCCGCGGTGCCGAACTCGCGCGCGATGCTCACCACGTCGAGTCCCCCGACGGTCAGGCGTCCTTGCTCATCCCGACCGATCGTCTGCGGCCACAGCTGGGGCACCAGCTCCATGACGTCGGTGGGCCAGGGCAACCAGTGCGGTGGTCCGCCGTACCCCTCGGCGTGGAGGGCTCCGGCCTCGTGAGCGCGCATGGGCTACATCCTGTCGGGGGCGGAGACCCCCAGGAGGTCCAGTCCGTTGGCCAAGACCTGGCGGGTGGCGTCGTTGAGCCACAGCCGGGTGCGGTGTAGGTCGGTGATCTCCTCGTCCGCGGTCATCGGCCGCACGCGGCAGGTGTCGTACCACTTGTGGAAGTGGCCGGCGAGGTCCTCGAGGTAGCGGGCGACACGGTGCGGCTCACGCAGGTGGGCTGCATGGGCCACCACGCGCGGGAAGTCGCCGAGGATCGCCAGCAGCGACGCCTCGGTCGGGTCGGTCAGCAGCGAGGGGTCGAAACCGTCCTGCCGCAACACACCGTCCTCGTTGGCGAGCCGCGCGACGTTGGAGGTCCTGGCGTGGGCGTACTGGACGTAGAACACGGGGTTGTCGTTGGTCTGCTTGCGCAGCTCCTCCCCCTCGAGCGACAGCGGGCTGTCCGCGGGGTACCGGGCGAGGGAGTAGCGGATCGAGTCGGTGCCGATCCAGTTGATGAGGTCACGCAGCTCGATGATGTTGCCGGCCCGCTTGGACAGCTTGGCGCCGCCGAGGTTGACCAGCTGGCCGATCTGGACCTCGATGTTGTGCTCTTTGTCGTCCCCCGCGCAGGCCGCGATCGCCTTCAGCCGGTTGATGTAGCCGTGGTGGTCGGCGCCGAGCAGGTAGATCTTCTCGTCGAAGCCGCGGTCCTTCTTGCTCAGGTAGTAGGCGGCGTCCGCGGCGAAGTAGGTCGGCTCGCCGTTGGCCCGCACCAGCACACGGTCCTTGTCGTCGCCGAAGTCCGTGGTGCGCAGCCAGATGGCACCGTCCTGGTCGAAGACGTGGCCTTGCTCGCGCAGGCGGTCCACTGCCCGCTCCACCGCACCCGAGTCGTGCAGCTCGGCCTCGGAGAACCACACGTCGAACGTGACCCCGAAGTCGGTCAGCGTGTCCTTGATGTCCTGCAGCTGGGCGGGGTACGCCACAGTCCTGGTCGCCGCCAGGGCATCGTCATAGGGCAGGTCGAGCAGGTCCGGGCGGGCGGCGAGCACCTGCGCCGCGAGGTCGTCGACGTAGGCACCGGGGTACCCACCCTCAGGGGTCGGCTCCCCCTTGGCGCGCGCGAGCACCGACGCGGCGAACTTGTCCATCTGCGCGCCCGCGTCGTTGATGTAGTACTCGGCCTTGACGTCCGCCCCGGAGGCCAGCAGCAGCCGGTGCATCGAGTCACCCAGTGCGGCCCAGCGGGTGTGGCCGAGGTGCAGCGGCCCCGTGGGGTTCGCCGAGATGTACTCGAGGTTGATGACGTGACCAGCCTCGGAGTCGTTGCGGCCGTAAGCCTGACCGGCCTCGACGATGGACCGGGCGAGCTCACCGGCCGACGAGGCGTCGAGCGTGATGTTGAGGAAGCCGGGGCCCGCGATGTCGACGGCCTTCACCCCGGAGACCTGGCCGAGACGCTCGGCGAGCGGCGTGGCCACGTCTCGCGGCGGCATACCCGCGCCCTTGGCGAGCTGGAGCGCGATGTTGGTGGACCAGTCCCCGTGGTCGCGGTTCCGCGGTCGCTCCACGCGGACCTCCGCGGGCACGTCCACGCGGATGTCGCCGGCGGCGACGGCTTCGACCAGGGCGGTGCGGATGGCTGCGGAGAGCTCTTCGGGAGTCACCCGGGCAAGTCTAGGGCGCGGGTTGGTGTGCCCTGCCCTCGGCCATGAAGCCCCCGACGAGCTTGATGAGGTAGTCCGGGTCGAACGGTTTGGAGACGAACGCGTCGAGCCCAGACCCCTGCGCCTGGACCCGGTCGTGCTGCTGGACCGAGGCCGTCACCATGATCACGGGGACGTCTGCCAGCCGTGGGTCGGCGCGGATCTGGGAGATCGCCCACCAGCCGTCGCGAGGACTCATCTGGGCATCGAGGGTGATGACTCCGGGCACATCGGTCCGCGCGCGCAGCGCGTCCACCAGCTCCCCACCGTCAGCTGCCTCGCGGACGTCGTAGCCCTCGAGCTCGAGGTTGACCCTGATCAGACGCCTGATCTGCTCGGTGTCGTCGCAGACGTACACCAGTCCCCCTGGTTCCATGGTGGACACCCTAGGCTGCTAACCTCGGCTCGCGCCTCCCTAGCGGGGCGCACGTGTCCGCCCCCGTAGCTCAGGGGATAGAGCACCGCCCTCCGGAGGCGGTGGCGCAGGTTCGAATCCTGCCGGGGGCACCACACGAAGGTGGCCCAGCGCGTCCCAGCGCTGGGCCACCTCTTCGTTGCGTTCCCCAGCCACAGGGGACGGGTATGCCGCCGCCGCACGATCAGGTCAGCGCACGTCCCAGCCGTGCCCCGCTCACCCGGCTCGTCAGGTCTCGCAGCCGATCGTCCGGCGGTGGAAGTCGGCGCGCCTCAGCGCTGGGAGGCGTCGGTGACCTCGCCGACCAGCTCCTCGATGACGTCCTCGAGGAAGACCACGCCGATGTCACGGCCTTCGGGGTCCACCACACGCGCGAGGTGCGCGCCGGTGCGCTGCATCGTGCGCAGCACCTCCTCGACCTCGTCGGCGGCCTGCACCGTCGCGAGCTTGCGGACCCGCTTCACCGGGACGGCGATGTCGCGTTCGGTGTCGTCGGCGTAGAGCACGTCCTTGAGGTGGAGGTAGCCGGTGAGCTCCCCCGACCGGTTCAGCAGGGGGTAGCGCGAGAAGCCCCGTTTCGCGACGAGTCGTTCGACGTCGTCGGGGGTTGCCGTCAGAGGCAGTGTCACCAGGTCGGACAGCGCCACCGCGACATCCACCGCGTCCTTGTCGCTGAACTCCAGGGCCGCGCCGACCAGCCCGTGCTGGCCCTCCTCGATCAGTCCTTCGTGCCTGCTCTCGGCCAGGATGTGCTCGACCTCCTCGACCGTGAACGCCGACGTGATCTCGTCCTTGGGCTCCACCCCGAACAGTCGCACCAGCGACTTCGCGATGGCCTCCATGACCCAGATGATCGGGCGCAGGGCCTTCGTGATGAACAGCAGGACCGGCACCAGGATGAGCGCCGAGCGCTCGGGTCCGGCGAGCGCGAGGTTCTTCGGGATCATCTCGCCGACGACGACGTGCAGGTAGACCACGATCAGGAGGGCGAGCGCGAGGGCCACACCGTCGGTGACGCCGTCAGGCAGACCCAGGTGGTGGACGACAGGTTCGAGGGCATGGTGCAGGGCGGACTCCGAGATGGCGCCCAGGAGCACCGAGCAGACCGTGATCCCGAGCTGCGCGCAGGCCAGCAGCGAGCCCATCTGCTCGAGGGCGTCCAGGCAGACCTGGGCCCTGCGTGATCCGGAGGCCGCGAGCGGTTCGAGGGTGGAGCGTCGCGCGGACATCGCGGCGAACTCGGCGCCCACGAAGAAGGCGTTCAGCAGGAGCAGCAGGATGGTGACCCAGACGGCGCCGGCGCTCACTGCGCCACCTCGCCCTGGCCGCCGGACCGTTCGTCGTCGGCGGCGGTACTGTCCTCGCCGGCCCCGGTACTGCCCCCGGCATCCCCCTCGGTGGTCGTCAGCGGGACGAACCGCAGCCGGTCGGCCCGCATGCCGTCCATCGCGAGGACCGTGATCTCCCAGCCGGGGATCCTCACGGTGTCACCGACGGTGGGGATCCGGCCGAGGTCGGCCATGACGAAACCACCGGTCGTCTCATAGGCAGGTCCGTCCGGAACCACCGCTCCCAGACGTTCGCGCACCTCGTCGGGTCGCCACAGCCCGGGCACCGTCCACGACCCGTCGGTGAACTCGCGCCCGGTCGTGCGGAAGACGTCGTGCTCGTCGGACACCTCGCCGACGATCTCCTCGACGACGTCCTCCAACGTCACGATGCCGGCCGTCCCGCCGTACTCGTCGACGACGATCGCCAGCTGGAGGCCGTGCTCGCGCAGCATCAGCAGCAACGGGTCGAGCCTGATCGTCTCGGGCACGAGCAGCGGCGGCACCATCAGCGCCGACACGGGCACGTCGTCGCGCCGCTCGTGCGGCACGGCGATCGCGCGCTTGACGTGCACGACGCCGTCGATGTCGTCCCAGTCCTCGCCGGTGACGGGGAAACGCGAGTGGCCCGTGCGCCGGGCCAGCCGCACGACGTCCTCGGCGGTGGCGGTGCGTTCGATCGACGACGCCCTCGCCCGCGGGCTCATCACGTCGGCAGCCGTCTGCTCGCCGAAGTCCAGCGACTTGGTGACCAGCCGTGCCGTGCCCGCGTCGAGTGTCCCGGCCTGGGCGGACCGGCGCACCAGCGACGCGAGCTCCTGCGGCGTGCGAGCACCCGACAGCTCCTCGCGAGGGGTGATGCCCAGGGCGCGCAGGAACAGGTTGGCCGAGCCGTTGAGCACGTAGATCAGTGGGCGGGCCACCAGCGCGAACCCACGCACCGGCATCGCGACGACCTTCGCCGTGGCCAGTGGCGCGGAGATGCCGAGGAACTGCGGGAGCAGCTCACCGAACACCATCGAGAACAGCGTGGCGATGACCAGCGCGATCCCGGCCGCCACCGACTCGAGCGTGGAACCGCTCAGCCCCAGGGCCTTCAGCGGCGTCTCGAGCAGCACACCAAGGGACGGAGTCGCGAGGAACCCGAGGATCAGCGTGGTCAGGGTGATGCCGACCTGTGCCGCCGAGAGCTGGGTCGAGAGCCGGCGCAGTGAGCCGAGGACGACCTCGGCGCGCACGTCCCCCGCGTCCACCGCCTTCTGCACCGTCGGCCGGTCGAGGGCCACCAGCGAGAACTCCGTGGCCACGAAGATGGCTGTGCCGATCGTCAAACCCACGCCGGTCAGGACCAGCAACCATTCGGTCATAGTGCGGACATCCTAAGGTCCGCGTCGCCTCCCAGCCGACTCGCCGACCACGGTGAGGTATGCCGCGTGGCCGCTCCGCGGCATACCTCACCGTGGTGGCGGGGCGGGGCAGCGGTGACGCGAAACCGACAAGGCGCGGCCCGGCTCGACAACCCGGTTGACCCTCCCCCCACGTCAGTTGGCAGGATGAGCGCATGCCACTCAACCCGGGGGAACGATGACCACAGACACAGCGACCAGGCCGAGCGAGGGCACCCGCATCGAGGTGCGCGACCTGACCAAGCGGTTCGGCACCTTCACCGCCGTCGACAACCTGTCCTTCACCGTCGAGCCCGGCCGCATCACCGGCTTCCTCGGGCCCAACGGCGCCGGCAAGACCACCACGCTGCGCATGCTGCTCGGCCTCATCAAGCCGTCGAGCGGCGCGGCGACGATCGGCGGTCTCGCCTACCACGACATCACGCAGCCGATGGCAGTCGTCGGCTCGGCGCTGGAGGCCACCAACTTCCACCCGGGTCGCACCGGACGCGACCACCTGCGGGTGCTGGCCGACACCGCGGGGGTGGGAGCGCAGAAGGTCGACGAGATGCTCGAGCTCGTCGGCATCCCTGCCGCGGCACGCAAGCGGGCCGGCGGCTACTCCATGGGCATGCGCCAGCGGCTCGGCCTCGCGGCCGCGATGCTCGGTGACCCCCAGGTGCTCATCCTCGACGAGCCGGCCAACGGCCTGGACCCCGAGGGCATCCGGTGGTTGCGCGGGTTCCTGCGCCACCTGTCCGCCCAGGGCAAGACGGTGCTCATCTCCAGCCACATGCTGCAGGAGGTCGAGCAGACGGTCGACGACGTCGTCATCATCAACAACGGCAAGCTGGTCAAGCAGGGCGCGATGTCCGACCTGCACGGCGAGGCCCACGCGATCGTGCGCACCACCGACCTCGACGCGCTCGCGGGAGCGCTGCGGGTCGCCGACGTGACCAGCGAGGTCAAGGACGGCGCCCTGCTCGCCGAGACCCACGACCTGCGCCTCATCGGCGACGTGGCCTTGCGCGCCGGGCTCCCCGTCTACGAGCTCCGCCAGGCCACGACCGACCTCGAGGCGCTGTTCTTCGAGCTGACCGAGGGCACCAACCGCAACCTCGGCGACGGCGTCTCCGCCAGCCCCGGACAGGGTGCACCGACCGTTCAGGATGCCGTCACCGGACAGGAAGGGGCGAACGGATGACCGCCGCGATCCGCGCCGAGTTCCGCAAGTTCTTCACCACCCGGATGTGGTGGGGAATGGCCATTGCCATGTTCCTCGCCGGAGCCGGCCTCGCCGTGCTGTTCGGCTTCCTGTTCACCCAGGCTCCCGACCCCAGCGTCCCGGCCGGTCAGGGGCCGCCCACCGGCACACCCGAGCAGATCGCCAACAGCGTCTACACCAGCGGCTTGAGCATCGGCTACCTGCTCACCCTGACGATCGGCGTCCTGCAGATCGGCAGCGAGTACCGCCACAAGACGATCACCAGCACGTTCCTCGGCACGCCAAAGCGGGCCAGGGTCATGGCCGCCAAGGTGATGGCGCTGCTCGGCATCGGCGCCATCTACGGCCTCATCTCGTTGGCCGGGTCGATCATCGCCGGCGCCATCGTGCTCAACGCCCGCGGATTCGCGCCGTTCCCGACGGGTGAGGTCTTCCGGACGCTGGCCCTGAGCCTGCTGGTCCTGGGGCTGTGGGCGCTCATCGGACTGGGTGCCGGCATCCTCATCCCCAACCAGGTCGCCGCGTTGCTGATCTCGATCGGGGTCGCGTGGATCGTCGAGCCGCTGGCCGGCTTCGGGCTGAGCTTCTGGGACTGGGGTCGCGACCACATCGTCCAGTACCTACCGTCCGCAGCCACCCAGGCCATGGTCAATGGCGTGACCCAGGGTGGGGAGAACGCCGTCAAACCGCTCGCATGGTGGGCCGGTGCCCTCGTCCTGGCTGCCTACGCGGCTGTGCTGGCGGGCTTCGGCTCGTGGCGGACGGTGCGCAGCGACATCAGCTAGACAACGCCGAGGTATGCCGCGGGGCCGGTTCCCACCACGGGAGCCGGCCCCGCGGCATACCCGCAACCGGTCGCTGGGTGGCCAGAAGTCCACGACACCAGGCGACCTCTGGCCACTGATCCCCCGTGCGAGCGCCCATTCGCGCCCAAGACCCGCCTTGGGTGGCCAGAAGTGCACGACACCAGGCGACCTCTGGCCACTGATCCCCCATGCGAGCGCCCCTCGCCCCCAAGACCCGCCTTGGGTGGCCAGAAGTGGCTGCCAGAAGGCGGGGAGCCGGCCCCGCGGCATACCCGCAACCGGTCGCTGGGCGGCCGATCGGACGCGTTGTGAGGAGCGTCTCGGAAACTCTTCCCCGCCTCCGCACGGCGAGGCGGGCGGGGATAGGCTGGGAGGACGTATTTGCCCCGTCATTGTCGACGCTACGAAAGAGGCGTATCCGCCGTGCCCGACCAGTCCCCGACCAACGACCCCATGTCGGCCTTCGGGCCGAACGAGTGGCTCGTGGACGAGCTGTATGAGCAGTACAAGAACGACAAGAACTCCGTCGACAAGGTGTGGTGGTCCCTCTTCGAGGACTACCAGCCCGGTGGCGGGTACCAGCCCGGTGGCGAGGACGCGGCGAACGGGTCCGGGTCCAACGGGGCCCCGACCGCGGCGCAGGCCGCTCCCTCCGCTCCGGCAGCCGTGGCCCCCGCCGCTCCCGCTCCCGCTCCTGCGGCACCCGCTCCCGCTGCCCCGGCTCCCGCTGCCCCCGCTGCCGCCGCCCCGGCTCCCGCCGCTAAGGACGCGCAGCAGCCCGAGGCCCCTGCCGCGAAGGAGGCGCCCAAGGAGGCGCCCAAGCCGCGCGAGCCCGAGGCCCCCAAGCAGACGGTGCCGGTCAACCAGGACCAGGTGAAGCCGCTGCGAGGTGCGAGTGCCCGCACGGTGACCAACATGGAGGCGTCGCTGACGGTCCCCACCGCCACCAGCGTGCGTGCGGTGCCCGCCAAGCTGCTCATCGACAACCGGGTCGTCATCAACAACCACCTGCAGCGCTCGCGTGGCGGCAAGGTCTCCTTCACCCACCTCATCGGCTACGCCCTCGTCAAGGCCCTGGGCCACATGCCCGAGATGAACAACGGGTTCACCGAGGAGAACGGCAAGCCCGCGCTCGTCGTCCCCGGCCACGTCAACCTCGGCCTCGCCATCGACATGGCCAAGCCGGACGGCACCCGCCAGCTCCTGGTCCCCTCCATCAAGTCCGCCGAGTCGATGGACTTCGCCCACTTCTGGACCGCCTACGAGGACGTCGTCCGCAAGGCCCGCAGCGGCAAGCTCACGGTCGAGGACTTCCAGGGCACCACGTTGACCCTGACCAACCCCGGCACCATCGGCACCGTCCACTCGGTCCCGCGACTGATGGCCGGGCAGGGCGCGATCATCGGTGTCGGTGCGCTCGAGTACCCCGCCGAGTGGCAGGGCGCGAGCCAGGAGACGCTCAACCGCAACGCCGTCTCCAAGATCCTCACGGTCACCAGCACCTATGACCACCGCATCATCCAGGGCGCGCAGTCCGGCGACTTCCTGCGCATCGTGCACCAGCTGCTGCTCGGCGAGAACGGCTTCTACGACGAGATCTTCGAGAGCCTGCGGCTGCCCTACGAGCCGGTCCGCTGGGTCCAGGACATCTCGACGCACCACGACGACGACGTCAACAAGACCGCTCGCGTGCAGGAGCTCATCCACGCCTACCGGGTGCGCGGCCACCTCATGGCCGACACGGACCCGCTGGAGTACCGCCAGCGCCGCCACCCCGACCTCGACGTCACGTCGCACGGGCTGACCCTGTGGGACCTCGAGCGCGACTTCGCCACCGGTGGCTTCGGCGGTGCGCCGATGCTGCGGCTGCGCAAGATCCTCGGCATCCTGCGGGACTCCTACTGCCGCACCATCGGCACCGAGTACATGCACATCCAGGACCCCGAGCAGCGCCGCTGGCTGCAGGACAAGATCGAGGTCGGCTACGCCAAGCCGGGACCCGACGAGCAGCTGCGCATCCTGCGCCGACTCAACGCCGCCGAGGCGTTCGAGACGTTCCTGCAGACCAAGTTCGTGGGCCAGAAGCGGTTCAGCCTCGAGGGCGGTGAGTCGGTCATCGCGCTGCTCGACCGCATCCTGTGCCGCGCCGCCGCGGACGCCATGGACGAGGTCTGCATCGGTATGCCGCACCGCGGGCGCCTCAACGTGCTCGCCAACATCGCGGGCAAGTCCTACGGCCAGATCTTCCGCGAGTTCGAGGGCAAGCAGGACCCCAAGTCCGTGCAGGGCTCCGGCGACGTGAAGTACCACCTGGGCACGGAGGGCGAGTTCGTCGCCGAGGACGGCAACAAGACCAAGGTCTACCTCGCCGCCAACCCCTCCCACCTCGAGGCGGTCAACCCGGTCCTCGAGGGCATCACCCGCGCCAAGCAGGACCGGCTCGACCTCGCCGGTGAGGACTTCACGGTGCTGCCGCTGCTCCTGCACGGTGACGCGGCGTTCGCCGGGCAGGGTGTCGTCGCCGAGACGCTCAACCTGTCCCAGCTGCGCGGCTACCGCACCGGCGGCACCATCCACGTCGTCATCAACAACCAGGTCGGCTTCACGACGTCGCCGAGCGCGTCCCGGTCGAGCACGTACTCGACGGACGTCGCCCGGATGATCCAGGCGCCGATCTTCCACGTGAACGGCGACGACCCCGAGGCCTGCGTCCGGGTGGCCGAGCTCGCCTACGAGTTCCGGCAGGAGTTCAACAAGGACGTCGTCATCGACATGGTGTGCTACCGCCGCCGCGGTCACAACGAGGGCGACGACCCCTCGATGACCCAGCCGCTGATGTACAACCTCATCGAGGCCAAGCGCTCGGTCCGCAAGCTCTACACCGAGGCCCTCATCGGCCGTGGCGACATCGGGCAGGAGGAGGCCGAAGCCGCCCTGCGCGACTACCAGCAGCAGCTCGAGCGGGTGTTCGTCGAGACCAAGGCCGCCCTCAAGGAGGCCGGCACTGCCGACGCCAGCGATGCCACGCTCGCCGGCACCGACGCCGAGGGCCACTCCGGCCTGGAGCCCCCGACCGCGCAGGCCGCCGACCAGGCCACCCGCTCGGCCGACCAGACCGCCATCCCGGCCGACCAGCTCCAGCACATCGGCGACGCCTTCGTGAACCCACCCCAGGGCTTCACCGTGCACCCCAAGCTGCTCCAGGCCATGGAGAAGCGCGCGCTGTCGACCCGCGACGGTGGCATCGACTGGGCGACCGGTGAGCTGATGGCCTTCGGGTCGCTGCTCATGGAGGGCACCCCGGTGCGACTCGCAGGCCAGGACAGCCGGCGCGGCACCTTCGTCCAGCGCCACGCCGTCCTCATCGACAAGCACACCGCCGAGGAGTGGACCCCGCTGCTCTACCTCGGCGAGGGACAGGCCAGGTTCTGGGTCTACGACTCCCTGCTGTCCGAGTTCGCGGCGATGGGTTTCGAGTACGGCTACTCCGTCGAGCGCCCCGACGCCCTCGTCCTCTGGGAGGCGCAGTTCGGCGACTTCCTCAACGGCGCCCAGACGATCATCGACGAGTTCATCTCGTCGTCGGAGCAGAAGTGGGGCCAGCGCTCGTCCGTCGTGCTGCTCCTCCCCCACGGCTACGAGGGTCAGGGACCCGACCACTCCTCCGCCCGCATCGAGCGCTTCCTGCAGATGTGCGCCGAGGACAACATGACGGTGGCCTACCCCTCGACGCCCGCGAGCTACTTCCACCTGCTGCGCCGGCAGGCCTACGCCCGCCCGCGTCGGCCCCTCATCGTCTTCACCCCGAAGTCGATGCTGCGGCTCAAGGCGGCGAGCAGCATGCCGGCCGACTTCACCGAGGGCACCTTCCGTCCGGTGCTGGCCGACCGCGCGTCCTTCGACACCGCCGGCGTCACGCGGGTCCTGCTCGCGAGCGGCAAGGTCGTCTACGACCTCGAGGCCGCCCGCGACAAGGCCGGTGACACCTCCACCGCCATCGTGCGGGTCGAGCAGCTGGCTCCGTTGCCGGCCAAGGAGATCGCCGCCGAGCTCGCGAAGTACCCCGCCGCCGACGTCGTCTGGGTCCAGGACGAGCCCAACAACCAGGGCGCCTGGCCGTTCATGGCGCTCAACCTGCCGCAGGCCCTTGCCGGACTCGGCGAGACCCGCCTGCTGCGGGTGGTCTCGCGCAAGGCGTCGGCCTCACCGGCCACCGGCTCGAGCAAGCGGCACGCCGAGCAGCAGGCCGAGCTCATCACGGCGGCCTTCGCCCGCTGACCCAAACAGCACGGTATGCCGCGTGGCTGGCTCAGCCACGCGGCATACCCCCGATAACCTTGCAGTCGTGTACTTCACGGATCGCGGCATCGAGGAGCTGGTCGCTCGCCGAGGGGAAGAAGAGGTCTCCTTCGAGTGGCTGGCCGACCAGCTGCGGACCTTCGTGGACCTGAATCCCGATTTCGAGACCCCCGTCGAGCGCCTGGCCACCTGGCTGGCCCGGCTCGACGACGACGAGGACTGACGCGTGAGCGACCCCACCTTCACCCCGAGCGCCGAGTTCCAGGTTGCCTCCGACGGTCCCCGGGACGTGGGCCTCGTCTTCGTCGGCGACTCGCTCGTCGTCGGAGTCGGCGACCCCAAGGGGCAGGGCTGGGTCTCCCGCGTGGCCGGGCGGACGCACCACCCCGACCTCGAGCTCACGGCATACAACCTCGGCGTGCGTGGCGACACCACGGCTGACGTCCTCGCCCGCTGGAAGGCGGAGTGTGCGCCCCGCTGGGCGGGACGCGCCGAGAAGCGCCTGGTCATCTCCGTCGGCGGAAACGACGCCGCCAGCGGCGTGACGCTGGCACGGCACCGCCTCAACCTCGCCAACATCCTCGACGACGCGGCCAGCGCAGGCATCGGGACGTTCGTGGCGAGCCCGACGCCCACTGACGACGCCGAGATCAACGCCAAGCTCGACGTGCTCGTCGAGGCGCAGGCCGACGTCTGCGCGCGCCGCGGGGTGCCGTTCGTCGACTGCTTCCGTCCCCTGCTCGGTCACGAGCAGTGGCAGAGCGACCTGGCGGCCAGCCGGATTGCCCACCACCCGGGGCAGGCGGGGTACGGTCTCATCGCCTGGCTGGTCCTGCACAACGGCTGGTACGACTGGCTGCAGATCTCGCCGAGCTGACCACCACCCGATACGCGACCGTCGACCGAGGGGGCCCTCGATGGGTACGTCCGCAGAGCTCATCACCAGCATCCGATCCGCTGCCAGTGCAACGCCCTACGCCGTGCGTGAGACACCGGAGGGCTTCGACCTGACGATCGACGTCGCCGACGCCCAGTGGCTGGCGATCTTCAGGGCGCACGGAGTCAGGAAGGTCTTCACCCACAAGGTCAGGCTCAAGGAGTCGGACCACTCGATGACCATCTTCGACGTCAGCAACACGTTCTCGTGGAGCGGCGGCGGGTCCTCGCCGCGTCTCACCGCCGAGGCATCCACCCAGCGCGGGAGGGTCTACGAGAAGTCGATGCGCAAGGAGTTCGGCGTCGACCTGCGCACCGGCGAGCTCGGCAAGGTGGTCGACTACTCGTTCGACGCCGGCGACGGTCGCAACCTGATCAGGGACGTCGCGTCTGCCGAGGGGTGGACCGAGAAGATGGGTGCCACCCAGAAGGGCGGGATCATCGTCGCCGCCGCCACGCTGGCCGTCCTGGCCGTCGCGGGCGTGGTGTGGTTGGTCGTCTCGGTCCTCTAGCGGGGCGGGCTAGAGGTGCTGGTCCGCGAGGGCGCGCAGGGCGGTCAGGGTGTCGGTCGCGCTGCTGTCCCCGGCCAACCAGGGGTTGATGACCGCCCGCATCTCGGCGTCGAGGTCGGTCTCCGTGGCCTTTCGGCGGCCGCTGACGTGGGGGGCCGGTCGCAGGGCCTGGGGATTGCCGGTCCACCTCGAGTCGATGACGTCCTCGGGTGACGAGGGAAACTCTTCCATCCCCCCTTACTACGCCTCCGGCGGCCAGATCCCTAATCGACTTCAGGCGCCTCTCAGGAAGACGACCCATCGGGGTCGACGGTGAAGACGACCTTGCCGAACACGTCCCCGGCCGCCATCTTGGCGAAGCCCTCCCGCGCCCGGTCCAGCGGCAGGGTGGTGTCGATGACCGGCTCGATCCGCTGCTGCACCACGAACTGCGTGAGCCGTTCGAGCTCGGTGCGGGTTCCCATGGTCGACCCGACCACGCGCAGCTGCTTGAAGAAGATCTTGGTCAGCTCTGCCTTGCTCGGGGCATCGCCGGACGTGGCGCCGGAGATGACGATCGTCCCGCCCGGCTTGAGCGAGTTGACCGAGTGCGACCAGGTGGCGGCCCCGACGGTCTCCATGACCGCGTCGACCCGGTCGGGGAGCCGCTCGCCGTTCGCGAAGGCGCGATCCGCACCGATCCCCACCGCGAGCCGGCCCTTCTCCTCGTCGCGGCTGGTGACCCACATCCGGTAGCCCGCCGCCGCACCGAGCTGGACGAGGGCGGTGGACACCCCGCCGCCGGCGCCCTGGACGAGCACCGTCGCACCGGGCGTGAGCCCCGCGTTCGTGAAGAGCATCCGGTATGCCGTGAGCCAGGCCGTCGACAGGCACGCGGCGTGCGTCCACGGCAGGTCTGCGGGCTTCGCGACGAGGTTGGTCGTAGGGACGGCGACCTTCTGCGCGAGGGTCCCGTCGTGCAGCTCGGACAGGAGCGTGCGGCGCGGGTCGAGGGTCTCGTCGCCTCGCCACCCGTCGCTGGGCACGACCGCGTGGATGATGACCTCGTTGCCCTCCTCGTCGATCCCTGCACCGTCACACCCGAGGATCATCGGGAGGCGGTCCGCGGACAGCCCGACACCCCGCAGGGACCAGACGTCGTGGTGGTTGAGCCCAGCGGTCTTGAGGGTGACGGTTGTCCACCCCTCGCGCGGCTGCGGATCGGGTCGCTCGCCGACCTCGAGGCCGGACAGCGGGTCGTCGGCGGACTGGCGGGCAGCGTAGACAGCGAGCATGGCCCGACCCTAGCGAGAGTCCCATGGCACGAACGGCCGAGGGGTGACGAGAACGGAGCAGCGAGGTCCGAGGCAGCCCCATACTGACGACGTGCCCGAGTCCACGCTGTCCATGACCGAGGGTGTGCTGCTCGCGCACGCCCTCGTGGCACGCCTGGCCGACCAGGTGGGTGCCCGGGTGCTGTTCATCAAGGGTCCGAGCGCAGTGGCCGTCGGCGCCCGCCCGGACCGGCCGTCCACGGATGTCGACGTCCTCGTGGACCCTGCATCCTTCGACGAGGTGTGCCAAGCGTTGGAGAGCAACTGGACCAGACGGTTCGCGCCGCTGCCCGTGGTTCGAACAGCAGACCTTTCCTTCGACCACTCCGCCCACTTCATCCGGGCGGACTGGCCCAGCGACCTCGACATCCACTTCAACTTCCCGGGCTTCCTGGCCGACCCCAGGGTGGTGTTCGAGGCATTGTGGGCACACCGCACGACCATCTCGATCGCTGGTCGGGACGTGAGCACTCCCGACCTGCTGGGTCAGTTCCTGGTGGTGGCGCTGCACGCGCTGCGCGACCCCTACAAGCCCAACTCTCGAGCCGACCTGCGCCACCTGGAGCGCCGGTGCGCCGTACTCAGCAGCACCCAGCGGGTCAGCCTCCTGGAGCTGGCCCGACAGACGGGCAGCCTTGAGACTGCCGCCCGCGTCTTGCCCAGGACCGCCGGCGGACCGAGCGCCGACCGCAATGCGCATCCCGGTCGACTTGCGGCGTGGCGGGTGCGCCAGGATTTCGGTGCCGTGCCGGGCGCCCTGTGGCTGGTCGAACTACGCCGCACCCCGTGGCGGCACAGGCCTCGCGCGTTCTGGCGCGCCGTCGTTCCGGCGAGTCAGGTCTTGGTCAGCCCGCACCTCGCGGACACCACCAGCGGCACCGAGATCGCAGTGCTGCACGTCAGGAGGTGGATTCGTGGGCTCCGGGCGCTCCCCCGGGCCGCACGAATCGTGCGCCGCCGACTGCCGTCAGACTGAGTCCGGTGTGACGTCCTGCACGACGACATCCTGGAGGGACTTGGCAAGACTCTCCTGCCAGTGGGGCAATGGCGCGATGCGCGCCATCCGCCACGCATCGTGGCCCAGGACGCTGTATGCCGGACGCGGCGCCGGGAGCGGGAACGCGTCGCTCGTCGTGGGCCGCACTCTTGCCGGGTCCAGCCCCAGGCCGCGGAAGATCTCCTGGGTGAAGCCGTACTTGCTCGTCTTGCCCTGACTGGTGGCGTGCCACACACCGAAGGGAGCCGACCCGTCGACGAGCCGCAGGATCGCCTGCGCCACGTCGATGGTCCAGGTCGGCTGGCCGGTCTGGTCGTCGACGACGTCGAGGGTGTCGTGCCGGTCGGCCAGCCGCGCCATGGTCTTGACGAAGTTCGGCCCACCCGCGCCGTACAGCCAGGCCGTCCGGACGATCCACGCCTGCGGGCACCGCGCCTGCACGGCCCACTCGCCGGCGGCCTTGGTCCGCCCATAGGCCGAGAGCGGCGCCAGAGGTGCGTCCTCGGCATACGGCTCCGTCGCGTCGCCGGAGAAGACGTAGTCGGTCGAGAGGTGGACGAGACGTGCGCCAACAGTCCTGCACGCGTCGGCGACATTCGCCGCGCCAACCGCGTTGACCGAAAACGCTTGGCCTTCATGGCTTTCCGCAGCATCGACCGCTGTGTATGCCGCGCAGTTCACCACGACGTCATGGCCGCGCACCGCATCGCGGACGGCGTCCGCGTGGGTGATGTCCAGGTCAGCGATGGTGAGAGCGCTCACGTCGTCCTCCGGGACACCGGCGAGCGCCAGAGTCACCTGCAGGTCGAGGCCGAGCATGCCGTTCGCCCCCGTCAACAGCCAGCGCGTCATCAGCGGCCCAGCCGCTCGTACCGCGTCTCGGCGACCACCTTCGCGGTGCGCCACCAGTCCTGGTTGTCCTCGTACCACGCGATGGTGTCCGCGAGCCCCGACCTGACGTCCGGATGGGCCGGGCGCCAGTCTGTCTCGGCCCGCAGCTTGGTGGCGTCGATCGCGTACCGCAGGTCGTGGCCAGGACGGTCGGGGACGTGGTCGAACCAGTCGGCAGGCTTGCCCATGAGGTCGAGGATGAGTGCCACGACGTCCCGGTTGTTCATCTCGCCGTCGGCGCCGATGAGGTACGTCTCCCCCGGCCTGCCCTGCTCGACGATGGTGATGACGGCGTCGTTGTGGTCGTCGACGTGGATCCAGTCGCGGACATTGGCACCGGCCCCGTAGAGCTTGGGCCGCACCCCGTCGATGATCCCGGTGATCTGCCGGGGGATGAACTTCTCGGGGTGCTGGCGCGGCCCGTAGTTGTTGGAGCAGTTCGACAGCGTCGCCTTGAGCCCGAAGGAGCGGATCCAGGCTCGGACCAGCAGGTCGGCACTGGCTTTCGACGCCGAGTAGGGGCTCGACGGGTTGAGCGGCGTGGTCTCGGTGAACTTGGCAGGGTCGTCGAGCTCGAGGTCGCCGTAGACCTCGTCGGTCGAGATGTGGTGAATGCGCTTGTCGTGACGGCGGACCGCCTGGATGAGCTGGTAGGTGCCGATGACGTTGGTGTCGATGAAGGGCCACGGGTCGTCCAGCGAGTTGTCGTTGTGCGAGTCGGCGGCGAAGTGGATGACGAGGTCGTGGGCGGCCACCAGCTCGTCCACCAGGTCGGCGTCGGTCACCGAGCCCTTCACGACGTCGACCTCGCCCGCCACGGGGTCGAGCGAGGTGAGGTTCGCGGCATACGTCATCGAGTCCAGGACGGTGAGCCGCCAGTCAGGGCGGACCTGGCGGGCCCGGATGACGAAGTTCGAGCCGATGAACCCGGCGGCGCCGGTGACGAGGACCTTCATGGCGCCGAGGCTATCGCGCAGGCACCTCCCCGCTGACAGTGCTCATCGCACTAGGGTCGTGCCCCATGAAGGGGATCATCCTGGCTGGCGGGTCCGGCACGCGACTGCACCCGATCACCCTCGGCATCAGCAAGCAGCTCATGCCGGTCTATGACAAGCCGATGATCTACTACCCGCTGTCGACGCTGATGATGGCCGGCATCCGCGAGGTCCTGGTCATCACGACCCCGGACGACCAGGGACAGTTCCGGCGACTGCTCGGGGACGGATCTAAGTGGGGCATCGACCTGTCCTATGCGGCCCAACCGAGCCCGGACGGCCTGGCCCAGGCCTTCATCATCGGGGCCGACTTCATCGGGGAAGACTCAGTCGCCCTGGTGCTCGGCGACAACATCTTCTACGGCACCGGCCTGGGGACCGCCCTCCGGTCGAAGACCTCGGTGACCGGCGGCCACATCTTCGCCTACCACGTCACGGAGCCCTCGGCCTACGGCGTCGTGGAGTTCGCCGACGACGGCCGAGTGCTGTCGATCGAGGAGAAGCCCGAGCAGCCCAAGTCGTCCTACGCCGTGCCCGGGCTGTACTTCTACGACAACGACGTCGTCGAGATCGCGCGGAACCTCGAGCCCAGTCCCCGTGGCGAGCTCGAGATCACCGGGATCAACGATGCGTACCTCCAGCGCGGCACCCTCTCGGTCACAGTGCTCCCGCGTGGGACCGCGTGGTTCGACACGGGCACGTTCGAGGGTCTGATGGACTCGGCGCACTTCGTCCACGTCGTCGAGGCCCGGCAGGGTCACAAGATCGGCTGCGTCGAGGAGGTCGCCTGGCGCAATGGCTGGCTCAGTGACGACGAGTTCGCCGTCCAGGCCGCAGCGCTCGAGAAGAGCGGCTACGGCACCTACCTGTCCGGGCTGCTCAAGGAGAAGCGGGGCCTGCGCTGATGGAGATCCGATCGCTCAAGGTCGCCGACGCGTTCGAGATCACGCCACGCCAGTTCGCCGACGACCGTGGCGTCTTCCTCGAGTCCTACCGCGGGGACCGGCTGGCGGACGCCATCGGACACCGTCCCGAGATCGTGCAGACCAATGTGTCGGTCTCCTCGCGTGGCACCGTCCGCGGCATCCACTTCGCGGACGTACCGCCGTCGCAGGCGAAGTACATCACCGCACTGAGCGGCTCCCTGGTCGACTACATCGTCGACATCCGGGTCGGGTCGCCCACGTTCGGCGAGTGGGACTCCGTGCTGCTCGACACGGTCGACCGTCGCGCGGTCTACCTGCCGGAGGGGATGGGACACGCGTTTGCCGCGCTCGAGGACAACACCACGGCCATGTACCTCGTCACCGCCCCGTACACGCCGAGCCGTGAGCACGGCATCCACCCGCTGGACCCCGAAGTGGGGCTCGCGCTGCCGTATGGCATGACGACCCCCCTGCTCTCCGCCAAGGACCAGCTGGCTCCCTCGCTGGCCGACGCGAGGGAGCAGGGACTGCTTCCGACGTATGCCGCGTGCCGCGAGTTCTACGCCAGTCTCGCCTGACCTGGTGGGCGGGAGTACTGCAGAGAGGCACCTGCTCGCCCCGCACGAAAACGCTGACTTCTGGTCTGTTTGTCTGCAGTTGCCGCAGGTCACACGCCCGATGTGCGCCGATTCGTCTCGCCACGCATGTAAACTTCACGCTGTTTGCGGCCAACGGGGAAGGGGAGCTGCGTGCTCACAGCGCGAGCGAGGCGTCGCGATCGGCTCAGCCGGTGGCTGTGGGCGGGCATCGACTCTGCCGCCTGGGTCGTGGCTACCTTCCTGGCCGTGTGGCTGCGCTACGACCTCACCCTCGAGAACGTCCTGACAGCGCCGATCCTGTGGTTCACGGTCGCCGCGGTGCTCGGCCAAGTGGTCTTCGGAGCCTTCTTCGGCCCCTACGCCGTCGGCCACGACCGCGGGTCGTTCGAGGAGACCTACGACATCGGCCGAACGGTGTTGCTGACAACCCTGGTGCTGATGACCATTGTCTTCGCCCTCCACCTCGGGCCGATTCCCCGCAGCGTTCCATTCACCGCGCCGGCCTTTGCCGTGCTGGGGATGTTTGCCGCACGCTTCATCATCCGCTCGATCCGCACCCGCCAGGCTGCCGAACACGACGGCGACGACCAACGGGCCATCATCTTCGGCGCTGGGGAAGCGGGCCGACGCCTCACCCGCAGCCTGATCCGCGATGCGGGCAGTGGCTACGCGCCAGTTGCACTCCTCGAC
>NZ_JBFUEP010000059.1:0-37312 GCF_056403895.1 Pedococcus sp. P2_E5 | reverse complement strand
GTCCAGGCCCTCGCCGGGCTCGACACCGTCACTGAGGTCGTGTCGGTCATGCGGGTGGAGGGCGACTGATGGCAGGCCTGTGGCGCGGGGTGATCCGCGAGTATGCCGACCGGTTGCCCATGCTCCGGGGCGCACCCGTGGTGACCCTCCAGGAGGGCGGCACCCCGTTGATCCCTGCGGAGCATCTCTCCGAGCTCACGGGGGCGCAGGTCTTCGTGAAGTACGAGGGCCTCAACCCGACCGGGTCCTTCAAGGACCGCGGCATGACGGCCGCGATCTCGATGGCCGCCAAGAACGGCGCGAAGGCGGTGATCTGCGCGTCGACCGGCAACACGAGCGCGAGTGCCGCCGCCTATGCCACCAAGGCGGGCATGACCTGCGCGGTGCTCGTCCCCGACGGCAAGATCGCCATGGGCAAGCTCAGCCAGGCGATCGCCCACGGCGCGACCCTGCTCCAGGTGGGCGGCAACTTCGACGACTGCCTGACGCTGGCTCGCAAGCTCGCCGAGTCCTATCCCGTGGAGCTGGTCAACTCGGTCAACCCGGCGCGGATCGAGGGCCAGAAGACTGCCTCCTTCGAGGTCGTCGACGCGCTCGGTGACGCCCCCGACATCCACTGCCTCCCGGTCGGCAACGCCGGCAACATCACGGCCTACTGGAAGGGCTACCGCGAGTACCACCGCGGCAGCGAGCAACCCGGCCCCGCAACGAAGCTCCCCCAGATGTGGGGCTTCCAGGCGGCCGGCGCCGCACCCATCGTGCTGGGGCATCCCGTCGACGACCCCGACACCATCGCCACGGCGATCCGCATCGGCAACCCCGCGTCGTGGAAGCAGGCGGAGGCGGCCCGCGACGAGTCCGGCGGCCGCATCGAGTCCGTCACCGACGAGCAGATCCTCGCGGCCCACCGCATCCTCTCGGCCCGCGAGGGGATCTTCGTCGAGCCCGGCTCGGCGGCCKCCGTCGCAGGCCTGCTGCAGGCCGCCGAGGCCGGACACGTCCCAGCCGGTGCCACGATCGTCTGCACGGTCACCGGGCACGGGCTGAAGGACCCGCAGTGGGCGCTCAGGAACGCCGACGGTTCCGACGTCACGCCGACGAGGGTGCCGGTGGACGCGTTCACGGCGGCGCAGGCCCTGGGGCTGCAGGACTGATGGGCGAGCTCCTCGCCGGCAGCTCCGTGCAGGTGCGGGTGCCGGCCAGCAGCGCGAACCTGGGGCCGGGCTTCGACTCGGTCGGGCTGGCCCTCGGACTCTGGGACACCTGCGTGGCGACCGTGACCGACGAGCCCGGGGTGCGGATCGACGTCGAGGGGGAGGGCGCCGACGAGGTCCCTCGCGACGCCTCCCACCTGGTCGTGCGCGCCATGGTGCGGGCGTGGGAGGAGCTCGACACCCAGCCAGCCGCGGGACTGCACCTGCAGTGCCGCAACGAGGTGCCGCACGGCCGCGGACTGGGGTCCTCGGCCACGGCGATCGTGACCGGAATCGTTGCGGCACAGGCGCTTCACGACGTATGCCGTGGGGTCACCGAGCCTCCCGACCTCACCTTCACCAACGACCTTGCTGCCCGCCTCGAGGGCCATCCGGACAACTCCTCGGCGTCGGTCTACGGAGGCCTCACCGTGTCCTGGGCAGACTCGCCCGAGGGCGGCACGCAGACCCTGCGCCTCCAGCCCCATCGCGACGTACGTGCGCTGGTTCTCGTCCCCGCGGCCCAGCTGTCCACCGCCAAGGCGCGGTCGGTCCTGCCGACCCACATCCGGCACGGTGACGCCGCCCTGAACTCGGCCCGAGCGGCGCTGCTCATCCAGGCGTTGACCAGCCACCCGGCATACCTGCTGGCGGCCACCCGGGAGTGGCTGCACCAGGAGGCGCGCAGGGACTCCTTCCCGGCTTCCATGGCCGTCGTCGACGAGCTCCGAGGCCGGGGTCATGCCGCCGTGATCTCCGGAGCCGGGCCCTCGGTGCTGGTCCTCACGACGGACGACCAGGTGTCCACCATCGCAGGGGAGGCAAGCGATGCGTGGCGGGTCCTCGATCCCGGCATCCCCGCTACAGGTGCGCAGGTCAGGCCCCTGCGACGCGGAGGGGACATTCTGGGCACTCGGGACTGACGGGAGCACCAACGGTGTTACATTGGGTGCGCACTCGCAGCCGATGCCTCCTCTTGCGCATCCAGCAGCGAAATGCACCCACCACATGTCGGCGGCCTTCGTGCTGCCACGCCTCCCTGTGCTGCATGTGGCTCCATCGGTCAGCACTTCTGACCCAAGCACCGGTCCGGGATCTGAACACCGGACCGCGAACGAGGGGGAAGGATCCTTCGTGACAGACACCACCACTCTCGACTCTGCGGGTTCGCAGGACGAGAAGCCGCGCCGCTCCGGCGCACTGAGCACCATGAAGGTCGCCGAGCTCCAGGGCCTGGCCGCCAGCATGGGGATCACCGGCACCGCCAAGATGCGCAAGGGTGACCTGGTCACCGCCATCAAGGACCGCCAGTCCGGAGCAGGAGCGCCGGCACGCCGGACCGCCCCGCAGCAGGAGCGTCCGGCCCGGGCTGAGACGCCCGCCACGGATCAGCAGACCGGCGCCGAGCAGAAGACCGGCACCGAGCAGCAGACCGCCACCGAGCGGCCTCCCCGCACCTTCGCCGAGCGGGGCGACCGCGCCGAGCGGGGCGACCGTACGGACGAGGCTGACCGCGCCGAGCGGGGTGACCGCGCCGAGCGGCGCCGGGACACTAGGGGCGACGCCGAGCTCGCCGACCGCGGTGACCGGGACGACCGCCCGCAGGGCGAGCGTCCGAACCGCAACCGGGCCGACCGGGCCGCCCGCCTGCAGGCGCAGCGCCAGAACCGCGAAGGTCTTCGCGACGGCGACCAGCAGGACCGTGACCAGGACCGCGACCAGGACCGCGACCAGCAGGACCGCGACCAGCAGGACCGTGGACCCGATCGCGACCAGACGGGTCGCACCCTGACCCGCGACCAGCAGGAGCGTGGACCGGATCGCGACCAGGTCGGGCGCACCCAGTCCCGCGACCAGGGCGACCGGCGCGAGCGTCAGCAGGCTGACCGACAGAACCGCGACGACCGGGACGACCGCGACGACCGGGGCGGCCGCCAGCAAGGCGGGGCGGCCAGCCAGGGTCAGCAGGGCGGCCAGCGCAACCAGACCCAGCAGGGCCAGCAGACCCAGCAGGGCCAGCAGGACCAGCAGGGTTACGACGACGACGGCGACGGCCGCGGCGGCCGTCGCCGCAACCGCAACCGCAACCGCAACCGTGACAAGCGCGGTCAGCGCGGCGACTACGGCACCGACTACGAGAACGAGCCGATGGTCGAGGAGGACGACGTCCTCGTGCCGGTGGCGGGCATCCTCGACGTGCTCGACAACTATGCGTTCGTCCGGACGTCCGGCTACCTGCCCGGGCCCGGCGACGTCTACGTCCCGCTCGGCATGGTCAAGAAGAACGGCATGCGCAAGGGTGACGCGGTCACCGGTGCCGTGAAGGCCCAGCGTGACGACTCCCAGCAGAACCAGCGCCAGAAGTTCAACGCGCTGGTGCGCCTCGACACCGTCAACGGGATGACGCCCGACGACGCCCGCAAGCGCGTCGAGTTCGGCAAGCTCACGCCGCTCTACCCGCAGCAGCGCCTGCGCCTCGAGACCGAGCCCGGCATCCTCACCACCCGCGTCATCGACCTCGTCGCGCCCATCGGCAAGGGCCAGCGTGGTCTCATCGTCGCCCCGGCCAAGGCCGGAAAGACGATGGTCATGCAGGCCATCGCCAACGCCATCACGACGAACAACCCCGAGTGCCACCTGATGGTGGTGCTCGTGGACGAGCGTCCTGAGGAAGTCACCGACATGCAGCGCGCGGTCAAGGGTGAGGTCATCTCCTCGACCTTCGACCGGCCGGCCGAGGACCACACGACGGTCGCCGAGCTCGCGATCGAGCGGGCCAAGCGTCTCGTCGAGATGGGCCACGACGTCGTCGTGCTGCTCGACTCGATCACCAAGCTGGGTCGCGCGTACAACCTCGCCGCCCCGGCGAGCGGACGCATCCTCTCCGGTGGTGTCGACTCCGCGGCGCTCTACCCCCCGAAGAAGTTCTTCGGAGCCGCGCGCAACATCGAGAACGGTGGCTCGCTCACGATCCTCGCGACGGCTCTGGTGGAGACCGGGTCCCGCATGGACGAGGTCATCTTCGAGGAGTTCAAGGGCACCGGGAACATGGAGCTCAAGCTCGACCGTGGCCTGGCCAACCGCCGCATCTTCCCGGCGGTCGACATCAACAACTCGGGCACCCGCAAGGAGGAGATCCTCCTCTCGGGCGACGAGCTCAAGATCATGTGGAAGCTCCGTAGGGTCCTCGCCGCGCTCGACCAGCAGCAGGGCATCGAGCTGCTGATCGACCGGATCAAGAAGACCAAGAGCAACATCGAGTTCCTCATGCAGGTCCAGCAGAACTCCTCGATCCGCCTGGACGAGGGGGATAAGGACTGAGCGCACCCGTGCGTCGTAGGCATGAGGACAACTGGACCGGGTCCGCCACCACGTGGTGTCGGACGCCAGTTGCGTGCTTGACGGCTTAGCATGGGCACCGCACCACCAACTGGACGACGACCGAAGGGAATGGCAGTGACCGCGGCAGAGGCAATCCGAGTGCTCGTCGCTGACGACGACCCGGATATTCGCGATCTCGTCGAGTTCAAACTCACCCAAGCCGGGTATGCCGTGCAAGCCGTTCCAGACGGACTGAGCGCCTGGGAGGCGTTCCAGGCCGAGGCGCCCTCGCTGGTCATCCTCGACGTCATGATGCCCGGGCTGTCGGGTATCGACGTGCTGCGCAAGATCCGGGACAGCGGTGCCGCGACGGTGCCGGTCCTGCTGCTCAGCGCGAAGTCCCGAGACAGCGACGTCGACACCGGCTTCGCCGTCGGGGCCGACGACTACGTCATCAAGCCGTTCAGTCCACGAGAGCTGCTGCACCGGGTCAACGGGATCCTGGCGCGCGTCCGGTGACGCGGCACGACCTGCTCTGGGCCTCCTCGGCGCTGGTCCTGCTGGCTTGTCTCGCCCTGGTGCTGCTCATCGTGCTCACCAAGGTTTCGCGAACCCTGCGCGAGCGACGGACCGCAGAGCTGGTCGCACCACACCGCGCACACCTACTCGCCGTCGCCTCGGGAGAGGACGACGACGGAAGCCATCGTGACGCCCTGATGGAGGTGGACGGCCCCGCCCGCGAGGCCGTCGACGACGTCGTCCTCGAGCTCCTGGGCAAGGTGAGGGGGGTCCCGGCCGAGGAACTCGCGTCCGTTCTCCTCGTGCACGGTGCCGTCGACCGCGCCCCCCACGACCTGCGCGACCGCAGCACCCTGCGCCGGGCGCGCGCGGCGCACATCCTTGGCCTGTGCCATGTGGGGACGGCGCTGCCGCTGCTCGTCCAGGCCCTCGGCGACTCCGCGCCAGAGGTGCGCGTCGCGGCGACCAGAGCCCTCGGCCGGCTCGGCGAGCCGACGGCGTCGGCGGCGCTGCTCGCGGCGGTCGGCGCCGAGCGGGTCGTGCCTGCCGGGCCGGCTGCCGACGCCCTCGAGGGAATGGGGGTCGGCATCGCCGGGTCGCTGCGCGACGCGCTGTCGGCGAGCAGCCCCACGACGCGCACGGTCGCGGCGTACTTGAGCGGTGAGGGCAGCTTCTCGCGGTCCCTGGAGGGGCTGCGTGTCGCACTGGCAGGCGACGACGACCACACCGTGCGTGAGGCGGCGGCTGTCGCCCTCGGACGGATGGGCCGGGGCGAGGACGTGGCGGCGCTCCTGCGCCAGACGGCCGTGGACCGGCCCCGGTCGCTGCGTCGGGCCTGTGCCTCCGCACTCGGCGAGCTCGGCGAAACCTCGGCCGTGGACGGTCTGGGCGGGCTGCTGGGCGACCCGGACCCGCGGTTGGCCGAGATCGCTGCCACCTCCCTCCTGCAGCTGGGTCCGGCCGGGCGGACCGTCCTCGACTCGGCTCCGACCAACGCGTCGGTCGAGACAGCACTCACCCTGGCGCGGCTGAAGGGGAGCGCGGCGTGAGCTGGGACGGCTTCGTCGAGGGGCTCCGGGCCGCGGTGGTCTGGGTGATGGACTTCAGCTCCGTGCCGATCCTCGTCTACTTCGCGRTCATCAACCTCTCCTACCTCCTGCTCATCGTCCTGGCCAGCATCGACTTCCGGGCGCAGCACCGCCGTCGTGAGGCCGTGGTCGAGACCTTCGGCGGTGCGCTGACGCCGGGTGTCTCACTCCTCGTGCCTGCCCACAACGAGGAGATGGGCATCGTCACCTCGGTGCAGGCGCTGCTCTCGCTGCGTTATCCCCGGCACGAGGTGGTCGTCGTCGACGACGGCAGCTCCGATGCCACCTTCGAGCGCCTGCGCTCTGCCTTCGACCTGGTGCCCATCCCGCGCGAGATCCCGCAGGACGTCCCGATCCGGGCCCGGATCATCGACGTGCACGTGCCCCGCGACGGTCGGACGCGACTGCTCGTGGTGCGCAAGGAGAACTCCGGTCGGTCCGAGGCGATCAACGTCGCGCTCAACGCCGCCACGGAACCACTCGTGGCCATGGTGGATGCCGACTCCATCCTCGAACCCGACGCCCTGCTCCGGGTGACCCAGCCTTTCGCCGACGACCCGATCCGCATGGTGGCGGCCGGGGGTGCCATCCGGCCGGTCAACGGCAGTCGGGTGGTGTCGGGGCGCATCGTCAGGGTCCAGATGCCGAAGCCCTGGCTTGCCCGCATCCAGGTCGTCGAGTACCTCCGCGCCTTCCTGCTCGGCCGGACCGGGTGGTCGCGGTTCGGGGCGCTGATCCTGATCAGCGGCGCGTTCGGCCTGTTCCGCCGCGACGTCGTCGTCGAGGTCGGTGGGCTCGACGCCGACAGCATCGGTGAGGACTTCGAACTCGTCCTGCGCATCCACCGCAAGCTGCACGACGAGAAGCGGGACTACCGGGTGGGGTTCGTCCCGGAGCCGGTCCTGTGGACCGAGGTCCCCTCTACCGTCTCGGTGCTGCGCAACCAACGGCGACGCTGGCACCGCGGGCTGTGGGAGACGCTGTGGGCCTACCGCGACATGGTGCTGCGGCCCCGGTACGGCAAGGTCGGCATGATCGCGTTGCCCTACTACTGGGTCTTCGAGCTCTTCGCCCCGCTGCTGGAGTTCTTCGGCATCATCATCGTCCCGCTCGCGCTGGTCCTCGGCGTGGTCAACATCCCCTACGCACTGCTGTTCCTCGCGCTGGCCTACGGTCTTGCGATCCTGGTGACGCTGTCGGCCATGGCCGCCGAGGAGTGGTCGTTCCACCGTCATGAGCGGTGGCGCGACCTCGGGCTCACCCTGATCGCATCGGTGCTCGAGAACATCGGATACCGCCAGCTCACCGTGTGGTGGCGGCTCGAGGGCTGGTGGGCGAGCCTGCGGCGCAAGAAGCAGGTGTGGGGCGTGATGACCCGCACCGGCTTCGGCGAGGCCGGCGAGTGACCAAGCTCGGCAGTCAATCGGTCTCCGGACAGCTCAAGGTCCTCGGGCTCTCCCTGGTCCTGTTGTTCCCCATCGTCGGAGTCGCGTCGGCGTGGAACATCACCAGCCAGAGCCGTGACCTCAAGGCGCTGACGCTGGCCTACGGCCCGGCCTTCGACGCCAACAACGCCGTCCTCATCGAGATGACCGAGGCCAACGCCGGGTGGAGCCAGCTGATGGGCGGCTCCGGCCCGCTGACGCGCTACCGCCTCGAGCGGGACCTGGTCTCAGCGGACCTCGCCACCGTCCAACGCGCCCTGAAGGCACCATCGCTACCCGTCGAGAAGCGCGAGCGGTATGCCGCGATGCTGGACACCCAGCGCGCCGCCGTCGACGCGTGGTTCAGGGCGGCCCAGGCCGCCGAGGTCGGCCGGAACGACACCCAGCCGGCGCGCAGCCTCCTCGAGGCCGATGCGACGGACCGGTTCGGGCAGTTCCGCGACAGCAACCGGGGCCTGTCCGAGGCAGTCCGACTCGAGCGGGACGCGGCTCGGGAGGGGGCGCGGGACTCCGTCCAACGGATCGTGGCGATCGCGGCCAGCACGCTGCTGCTGGCCATGGCCATCGTCCTCGGGGGGTGGCGGCTGCTGCAGCGATCGGTCAGCGGTCCGCTGGAGCGGTTGCGATCGGTCGTCGAGCGCCAGCGCGACGGTGACCGTGACGCCTTGGCCGACACCGAAGCCGGCGCTGCGGAGGTGCGTGGGCTGGCTGCCGACTTCAACGGCCTGACCCGCTCCAACCAGGCGCTCCAGGAGCAGCAGTCGGTCGTCCTGCGCGCGCACCAGCTGGCGCTCGACGTCGCCAGGGTGGTGCACGGGGCGCCGGACATCGACTCGGCGCTGCACACCGTGTGCGCGATGCTCGGGGAGGGCCTGTCGGTCGACCGGATCATGCTCTACCTCCACGACGAGTCGGGGGCGATCGACCAGCGGACCCAGTGGCACCGCGACGACCTTCCCGACCTCGGGGCGCTGCCATCGTCCCTGGCCGACGAGGTCAAGGAAGTCGGAGACGAGCTTCGCCGCCAGGCCACCGTGTTCGTCGTGTCCGACTTCCTCCACGCGGACGTCCAGACCCAGGCCCGCGCCGAGCGGTTCTACCGGGCCACCGGCGCCAAGTCGCTCCTCATGGTGCCCGTGGGGATCGGTGCGCAAGGTCTGGGCGTGCTCGCGCTGATGACCGTCGACACGCCGAGGCGGTGGCGCCGCTACGAGATCCAGGCGGTCCAGCAGTGCGCGGGCTACGTCGCCCAGTCCATCGTCGACCTGCGGCTGCGCGAGATGCGCGATGCCCAGGTGGACCAGCTCACCGCGCTGGACCGGCAGAAGACCGACTTCATGGCCACCGTGTCGCACGAGCTGCGCACGCCGCTGACCTCGATCAACGGCTACCTGGAGCTGCTCGAGGACGGCGACTACGGCGACCTGTCCACGCCCCAACGAGGTGCCCTCGACATCATCGGACGCAACGCCAACCGGCTGCGCGGCCTGATCGAGGACCTCCTCGTGCTCAACAAGATCGAGGCCACGGGGTTGCAGTCCTCGACGGAGTACGTCGCCGTGGACGAACTCGTGGAGGATGTCGCCGAGGTGCTTCGCCCCGTGGCGGACGCGGCTGGTGTCACGTTGGTCGTCGAACCCATCGACCCCCAGCTCCTGATCCGGGTCGACCGCGGACAGCTGGAACGCAGCCTCATCAACCTCGGCTCCAACGCGGTCAAGTTCACCCGATCGGGCGGGCAGGCCACGATCGGCGCCGCAGAGACCGACGGCCGCGTCGTCGTCACCGTGGCCGACACCGGGATCGGCATCCCCGAGCAGGACCTTCCACAGCTGTTCGGCCGGTTCTTCCGCGCCTCGAACGCCACCGCGGCCGCCATCCCCGGTACGGGACTGGGGCTGGCGATCGTGCGGGCCATCGTCGAGGGTCACGGCGGAGAGCTGCACATCGACTCGGTCGAGGGGCAGGGGACCGTCATCCGCGTGGTCCTGCCGACGGGGAATGTCGCCACCCTGTCCGCCGTTTAGGAGATGTGCGCCGCTCTCTGGCACACTTGACTGCTGACCGGTTCACGGCATGGAGACCTCCAGGGCARCCCGCCCAGCCGACCCGGCCGCATTGACTCAAGGAGCACGCTTTGCAGAAGGACATCCACCCCGAGTACGTCGAGACCACGGTGAGCTGCACCTGTGGGTCCACGTTCACGACTCGCAGCACCGCGACCTCCGGCGTGATCCGCGCCGAGGTGTGCTCGCAGTGCCACCCGTTCTACACCGGCAAGCAGAAGATCCTCGACACCGGTGGCCGCGTGGCCCGGTTCGAGGCCCGCTACGGCAAGAAGGCCGCTGCCGAGAGCAAGTAGCTTTCCCGATGCGCCGGTCCTGACCCTCGTGGTCAGGGCCGGCGCATTTGCTTTCCCCCGCCTCGGGAGCCTCGCCTGCAGGCCCCTGCGCCACCACCTCCTTTCCCCGCACCGCCACCCGCACGACCTCAGGAGCCCCCATGTTGGAGTCCGCAGCAGCGCTCGTCCACGAGCACGCCGACCTCGAGAAGCAGCTGGCGGACCCCGAGGTCTTCGGTGACCAGAACCTCGTCCGCAAGCTGAACAAGAGGTATGCCGCGCTGGCACCGACGGTCGCGGCCTACCACGCATGGCACGCAGCGACCGACGACCTGGCGGCCGCACGCGAGCTCGCCAAGGAGGACGAGGGCTTCGCCGCGGAGGTGCCCAGCCTCGAGGAACGCCTCTCGCAGACCGAGGACACCTTGCGCCGGCTGCTCATCCCGCGCGACCCCGACGACGACCGCGACGTGATCCTCGAGGTCAAGGCCGGTGAGGGCGGCGAGGAGTCGGCCCTGTTCGCCGGAGACCTGCTGCGGATGTACCTGCGGTTCGCCGAGCGACGCGGGTGGAAGACCGAGATCATCGACGCGACCGAGTCCGACCTGGGCGGCTACAAGGACGTCCAGGTGGCCGTGAAGGCCAAGGGCACACCGGCGTTGGGGGAGGGCCCCTGGGCGAGGCTGAAGTACGAGGGTGGCGTGCACCGCGTGCAGCGGGTGCCCGTCACGGAGAGCCAGGGACGGATCCACACGTCGGCTGCCGGGGTCCTCGTCATGCCCGAGGCGGAGGACGTCGAGGTCACCATCGACGCCAACGACCTCAAGATCGACGTCTACCGCTCGTCAGGACCGGGTGGCCAGTCGGTCAACACGACCGACTCGGCAGTGCGGATCACCCACCTCCCGACGGGCGTGGTGGTGTCCTGCCAGAACGAGAAGAGCCAGCTCCAGAATAAGGAGTCGGCGATGCGGGTGCTCCGAGCGCGGCTGCACGCCCTCGCCAAGGAGGCGGCCGACGCCGAGGCCAGTGCCGCCCGCCGCTCGCAGGTCCGCACGGTCGACCGCAGCGAGCGCATCCGCACCTACAACTTTCCCGAGAACCGGCTCTCCGACCACCGCACGGGCTTCAAGTCCTACAACCTCGACACCGTGCTCGACGGAGACCTCGAGGCAGTCGTCCAGTCCGCGGTCGACGCCGACGAGGCCGCTCAGATGGCGGCCGTCGCCGAGGGCGCCGGTCAGTGACCGACGCCGCCGGGGACGACCTGCGCGCAGCGGTCCGGGAGGCCACCCGTCGCCTGGCCGACGCCGGTGTGCCCTCACCCGAGGCGGACGCGGTGGCGCTCGCCGCCCACCTGCTCAAGATCTCTGTCGGGGACGTCCACAAGGCGATGGTGCTGGGGGCCGTGGCGCCCGCGGCATACCAAGGGCTCGTCGCGGAACGCGCCGCACGGGTGCCCCTGCAGCACCTGACCGGGCGAGCGGGGTTCCGCCGGGTCGAGCTCAGCGTCGGACCGGGGGTCTTCGTGCCGCGCCCCGAGACCGAGTTCGTGGCCGGGCTGGCCATCGACGCGGCGCTCGCGCTGGAGTCGCCGCTGGTGGTGGACCTGTGCACCGGTTCGGGCGCGATCGCACTGGCCGTCGCCGACGAGGTGCCCGCCGCGACGGTGTATGCCGTGGAGCTGGGTCGCGAGGCGCACGCCTGGGCCGAGCGCAACGTCGCCGACACCGGGCTCGCGGTCGACCTGCGACAGGGCGACGCCACCGAGGCCTTCCCGGAGCTCGAGGGAAGCGTCGACGTGGTCGTGTCCAACCCGCCCTACATCCCGCTGGGCATGGTGCCGCTCGATCCCGAGGTGCGCGACCACGACCCGGAGCTGGCGCTCTACGGCGGCAGCGAGGACGGCCTGGCCATCCCGTTGGCTGTCGCGGGGCGCGCCGCGCTGCTGCTGCGTCCCGGTGGGCTGCTGGTCATGGAGCACGCCGACAGCCAGGGCGTCACGCTGCCGGGTGCCCTGCGCCGGACCGGCGAGTGGACCGACGTGGCCGACCACGACGACCTGACCGGTCGCCCGCGAGCCACGACTGCCATCCGGGTCTGACCGGACCTGACCCGAGTCCTTGGGTGACCCGGCGGACCTGGACCCGTCGGATCACTCGAAGGGGCTGGGTCACGTCAACAGGTAGAACCGCCAGAACCCGAAGTCCTCGACCGGCAGCACCTCGACCGAGCTGAACCCCGCCTGCTCGGCGTAGCGACGAAGGGTCGAGGGCCGCATCACGGTGCCGGTGCCGACGCTGTCCTGGCCGGACATGCCGTCGGGGAGGCAGATCAGCAGGCTGTAGCCGTACATGACGCGTTCGAGCTCGTCGCCGTGCGGCGCGAACTCCTCGGCGACCGCCTCGTCCATCACGACCATGAAGCCGCCCGGCGCCAGGGAGGCGCGTGCTGCGGCCAGCACCTCCACGGGGCGGGGCATGTCGTGGACGCACTCGAAGGCGAACGCCGCGGTGAAGCGCCCCACCGGCATACCAGCGGCGTCACCGGCCGTGAACGTGACCCGGTCGGCCACGCCGTGCTCGGTGGCGTTGGCCGCGGCCATCTCCACCGAGGGCGCATCGATGTCGAAACCCTCGACCGTGGCGCCGGGGTAGGCCTTGGCCAGTGCGATGGTGGACCAGCCGGCCCCGCACCCGACATCGGCGATCGTGGCCCCGGGAACCGAGAGGTGGTCGTGCACCCTCGGGACCCCGGCCAGGGCGTCCGCGAGCCGCAGCTCGTACCACGGTCTGTTGGCGTCGGCCTGGGACTCGCGGGCGTCGGTCCCGAGCTGGTCCCAGCTCACCCCGCCGCCGTGGCGGTAGGCGTCCAGCAGCCCCCCGAGCTGTGGGCCGACGGCTACGAACATGCGAGCCAGCGGCGCCAGGTAGCTCAGGCTCGTCTCGTCGGTCAGCACCTCCCGGGTGGCAGGCGGGATCGAGTACAGCCTTGCGTCAGGGTCGTCGTCGGGGCGGTCGAGGGCCAGCAGCCCCGTGACCGCCTGCTGCTCGAGCCACTCGCGCGCGTACCGCGGGTGGGTGCGCGTGCGTTCGGCGAGGGTCGGTGCGGTAGCCGGTCCGTCAGCGGCGAGACTGCGGTACCACCCGAGCCGGTCCCCGAGGTAGATGGACATGATGTCGGCGGTGCCGAGCAGGGCATCGAGGATCCGCTCGGCGAGCTCGTCGGTCGTCGAGGAGGTGGTCGCGGTCATCCCGCCATGGTCCCGCCGCGGGGGGAGGGCGGCATCGCACACGTGGCGTACCGCGTGCCCGACCGGGGCGGGGGCGGTGTGGGTCGGTCACTAGGCTTGGCAACCATGAGTCCGGTCTACGACTGCACCACCGAAGAGGGCCGTGTCGAGGGCGTCGCCAAGGCGGTCGAGGCGGTCCGCGCGGGCGAGATCGTCGTCCTGCCCACCGACACGGTCTACGGCGTCGGTGCCGACGCGTTCTCGGCCGAGGCCGTGGCGTCCCTGCTCGCCGCCAAGGGTCGTGGGCGCGAGATGCCTCCGCCCGTGCTGGTGCCCAGCGTGCGCACCGTCGACGGGTTGGCGACCGACGTGCCGGCCTGGGCGCGGGACCTGATCCGCGAGTTCTGGCCAGGTCCGCTCACGCTGGTCTTCAAGGCCCAGTCCTCGCTGATGTGGGACCTGGGCGAGACCAACGGGACCGTCGCGTTGCGGATGCCCCAGGACGACATCGCCCTCGCCGTGCTGAGCGAGGTGGGGCCGATGGCGGTGACCAGCGCCAACCTCACCGGCCAGCCGGCGGCCACGACGGTCACGGCGGCGGCCTCCCAGCTCGGTGCGGCCGTCACCGTCTACCTCGACGGTGGGCCGACCACGAGCACCGAGGTGTCGACGATCCTGGACTGCACCGGCGAGGAGCTCGTCCTGCTCAGGGCAGGGGCGATCAGCCTCGAGCAGATCAAGGCCGTGCTCGAGACCGAGGACGAGGACGAGGCACCAGCCGACGAGGAGGCGCCGGGCACCCCCGAGGACGAGACGCCGGGCACCCCTCAGGACGGGGACGGCGAGGCAATAGAGTTGCCTGCGGATCCCACCGTCGACAGCCCCCTCCCAGGAGACACCCATGAGCGCTGACACCTTCTACGGTTCCGACTTCGGTGCCCTCGAGTCGTTCGATCCCGAGATCGCGGGGGTGCTCGTCTCCGAGCTCGACCGCATCCGCGGAGGTCTCCAGCTGATCGCGTCGGAGAACATGTCGAGCCCCCAGGTGCTCACGGCACTCGGCTCCACGTTGTCCAACAAGTACGCCGAGGGCTACCCGGGTCGCCGCTACTACGGCGGCTGCTCCGAGGTCGACAAGGCCGAGATCCTCGCCATCGAGCGCTGCAAGACCCTGTTCGACGCCGACCACGCCAACGTCCAGGCGCACTCCGGCGCCAGCGCCAACCAGGCGGTCTACGGCGCGTTCATGCAGCCCGGCGACACCATCCTCGCGATGGCCCTGCCGATGGGCGGCCACCTCACCCACGGCACCAAGGTGTCGTTCTCGGGCAAGTGGTTCAACGCCGTCCACTACGGCGTCGACAAGCAGTCCGAGGACATCGACTACGCCGAGGTCGAGCGGCTCGCCAAGGAGCACCGGCCCAAGGTGATCCTCGCCGGCGGCTCGGCGATCCCGCGACTCATCGACTTCGAGTTCTTCCGCAGGCTGGCCGACGAGATCGGCGCCATCTTCTGGGTCGACGCCGCCCACTTCATCGGCCTCGTGGCAGGCAAGGCGATCCCCAGCCCCGTCCCGCACGCCGACGTCGTCACCTTCACGACCCACAAGGTGCTGCGCGGGCCGCGCTCGGGCGCCCTGGTCTGCAAGGAGGAGCACGCCGCGAAGCTCGACAAGGCGGTCTTCCCGATGATGCAGGGTGGTCCTCAGATGCACACGATCGCTGCCAAGGCGGTCAACTTCAAGGAGTGCGCCACCCCCGAGTACCAGGCCTACGCCAAGCAGGTCATCGAGAACGCCTCGGTCCTCGCGACCTCGTTGGGGGAGCGCGGAATCCGTCCCACGACCGGCGGCACGGACACCCACCTGAGCCTGCACGACCTCCAGGGCGTCGGCGTCACCGGCGCGGATGCCGAGGCGCGCGCCGATGCCGCCGGCATCGTCCTCAACAAGAACGCCATCCCGTTCGACCCGCAGAAGCCCAACATCGCCAGCGGCATCCGGGTCGGCACCCCGTGCGTCACCACCCAGGGCATGGGCACCGACGAGATGCGCGAGATCGCCGAGCTCATCGCCAAGGCGGTCACCCAGGGCGACGCCGACCCCGACCACGCGGTCTCCAAGGAGGTCCGCGCGGGCGTGACGGACCTCGTCACCCGCTTTCCGGCCTACGCTCGAGGCTGAGTCCCGACCCACCCCGAGTCCCGACCCACCCCGAGTCCCGACCCCCTGAGATCTGGGAGACACGCCTAGGTGCGCGAGTACCTCCTCGTCCTGATGGTCGCCGCAGTGATCACGTATGCCGCGACGCCGCTGATGCGCGCCGTCGCGGTGCGGACCGGCGCCTTCACGCCGGTGCGTGACCGCGACGTCCACTCGACCCCGATTCCCCGGCTCGGGGGAGTGGCGATCTACCTGGGGTTCGCCGCCTCGATGGTCGCGGCGAGCCACCTGCCGTTCCTCGGCCAGGTCTTCCGGCTGGGGCCGGAGCTGCGGGGGGTGCTGGTGGGTGCCGGCCTCGTCTGCCTGATCGGCGCGATCGACGACATCCGCGAGATGGACTGGCTGACCAAGATGGGCGGCCAGATGATCGCCGCCGGGATCATGGCGTTCAGCGGGGTGCTGCTCTACCAGCTGCCGATCGGCGGGGTGACGGTGCTCCCGCAGCCGATCATGGTGGGGCTGACGGTCTTCGCCGTCGTGCTGTTCACCAACGCGGTCAACTTCATCGACGGGCTCGACGGGCTCGCGGCGGGCGTGGTCGTCATCGCCGGTGCCGCGTTCTTCATCTACAGCTACGGCATCTCCCGGAGCTACGACCCCCCCAACGTGTTCTCGTCCGCGACCCTCATCTCGGCGGCGCTGATCGGCTGCTGCGTGGGATTCCTGCCGCACAACTACCACCCGGCCCGGCTGTTCATGGGCGACTCCGGCGCCCTCCTGCTGGGGCTGCTGCTCGCCGCCGCCACGATCTCCACCACGGGCAACGTGACCCCCGCCCAGGTGAGCACCAACCCGGTCGCCGCGACGCTGCTGCCGCTGGTCGTCCCCGCCGCGATCATCCTGCTGCCGCTGGTCGACATCCTGCTGGCTGTCGTGCGTCGCACCCGGCGCGGCGAGCGGCCGTGGCACCCGGACAAGCAGCACCTGCACCACCGGATGCTGCTCCTCGGTCACGGTCACCGCCGCGCGGTGATCCTCCTGTGGCTGTGGGCCGCGGTGGCCGCGATGGGTTCGGTCAGCTTCATCTTCATCGACGACGCGTGGGTCGCGGGCGGGGGAGTTCTCGCCGCCGTGGTCGTCACCGGCGTGCTGACCATCTGGCTGCCCCGCTGGTCGTTCCCGGGCCACCGCCCCACGACGACCTGACCTCACCAGCTAGCCGCGCGGCATACCCAGTCGTGGCACGAGGCCGGCCCGCACCGACGGCCACTCCTGCGCCAGCACGCTGAACACGACCGTGTCGCGGAAGCTGCCGTCAGCGCGCTTGGTGTGCCGTCGCAGGATGCCCTCTCGGGTGGCGCCGAGCCTGGCGATCGCGGCCTGGGAGCGCAGGTTGACCGCGTCGGTCTGGATCTTGACCCGCCCGAACCCACAGTCGAACGCGTGCCCGAGCAGCAACAGCTTGCACTCGGGGTTGACCTGGGTGCCCCACCACCGGGACGCGTACATCGTCCAGCCGAGGTGCACGCGCTCGTTCTCGAGGTCGACGTCGCCGAGCGAGGAGGTGCCCACCACCGTGCCGGCTCCGCCGAGCCCGCCCTCGCCGGTGAGCCGGACCGTGTATGCCGTGCGGCCGCCAGTGCGTGCCGCGATGCTCGCGGCGGTGTCGGCACGGGTGGCGGCGAGGTCGGCCGGGGGCGGTCGCATGATGAAGCCCTGCGTGTAGACGGCCGGGTCGGTGTAGACCGCGTGCAGTCCTTCGGCGTCGTCGGGCGCCATCACGTCGAGGCGGACGAAACGGCCCACGAGGGCGTCACCGGTTGGGGGAGTGGCTGACATGTCGGCAGGCTACCGGTGCCCGGAATCCCCTCGCAGCCAAGGAAATCGGTGCCCCCGCGGTGCGGCGCCGCCCGTGCGCGGGCCCCCGGTAGCGGGGTCCGAACGCTTGTGATACCTTTCACAAGCACCCCAAGGCGGGTGCAGACCACCCCTTTCGCCAGGCACCGCAGCCCCGACGAATCAGGCAGGCCAGACCGATGAGCGCAGCTCCGCACACCGACCGCGATCCGTTCGCGGTGATGCTGCGTGGAGCTTTCCTGCCGACGCTGGCCGTGGGACCGATCGCCGTCGTCGTGGCCGCCTTCGTGGGCGGTGGCAAGGCCGCCCTGGGGGCCGGCCTCGGCTTCACGATCGCCATGATCTTCTTCGCCCTCGGGCTGCTCGTGATGCGCAGGCTGGGTGGCGCCACTGATCCGCTGCGCTTCCTCGCCAGCGCCCTGGCCGTCTTCATGGGCCAGATGATCTTCCTGCTGCTCGTCATCATCGCCCTGCAGGACGCGTCCTGGTTGGACGGCACCGCCTTCGGTGTCGCCGTCCTGGCCGTCGCGCTGGTGTGGCAGGTGTTCCAGGTGATCGCCTTCGTCCGTTCCCGACGGCTTGCTTTCGACGCACCGCAGGAAACCGGGCAGGATGGGGGCTCGGCCACATGACCATTGGAGCTCACCGTGACCACACCGTCCTCGCAGCCGTCGCCGGAGTCCCGGCAGACGCCGTTGCAGCAGGCCGACTCGGGTCATCAGCGACTCGACGAAGCACGGATGTGGAACGTCGTGTCCTACCTCATCACCGGGCCGGCAATGTTCGGCGCGGCAGGGTGGGGACTGGACCACTGGCTGGGCACGACCTGGCTGGTCGCCGTGGGGATCGTGGGTGGGATGGCCCTGTCGCTGTACCTCGTGTGGTTCCGGTACGGTACGCAATGACTTCCGCAGGTCAGCTCCCCCCTGTGTATGCCGGGCCCGGGCGCGTGAACGCTGCCTTCGTTGGCCCGTGGACTGTTTCGAACGCAAAGCTCAAGGAGAACCTGTGAGTCTGAACGTGCTGGGCACCATCAGCCTGGCTGCCGAGGGCGGTGAGGGCGAGGGCTTCCACGCCCCCACGCCGGCCGAGTTCTACCAGCCCCTGATCGGGCACGGCGACTTCGCGATCACCCGCCCGATGGTGGTCCTGGCCATCTCCGTGGGACTGCTCGCCTGGTTCCTCGTGGCGACGACCAAGCGCGCGGCCATCGTGCCGGGCAAGGGTCAGTGGGTCACCGAGAACGCCTACAACTTCGTGCGCAACGGAGTGGCCCGCGACATCATCGGCAGCCACGACTTCCTGAAGTTCGTCCCGTTGCTGTTCAGCATGTTCATGCTGATCCTGGTCAACAACCTCTTCGGCATCGTCCCGCCGATCCAGTACCCCACGATGAGCCGCATCGGCTTCCCGATCGCCCTCACCCTGCTCGTCTTCGTGATCTACCACGCTGTGGGCATCAAGAAGAGCGGCGCGTGGGGACACATCAAGCACATGATCCCGCCGGGACTGCCCAAGGGCATCTACGTGCTGATCATCCCGCTGGAGCTGCTGACCTACTTCGTGACCCGCCCGCTGACGCTCGCGCTGCGACTCTTCGGCAACATGTTCGCCGGCCACATGCTCCTGCTGCTGTTCATCACCGGCGGCGAGTACATGCTGATCCACGGCGGGCTGGGGCTGAAGCTCGCGGGTGTCGGCTCCTTCGGCATGGCCTTCGTGCTGACCGCGTTCGAGGGACTGATCGAGTTCCTGCAGGCCTACATCTTCACGCTGCTCGCAGCGACCTACATCGCCGGCTCGCTCGCCGACGAACACTGAGACGTCCGGGCCACCGCACTCCGGCCCGGTGCAGGACAGCTCCACCGACAACTGAATACGCACTCTGAACTTCCGGGCGGCGATGGGCCGTGCGGATCACTGAAGAAACGAAAGAGGACCATCACATGGAAGGCAACATCGCCATCCTGGGCTACGGCCTGTCTGCGATCGGCCCCGGTGTCGGCATCGGCCTGATCTTCGCCGCCTACATCAACGGTGTCGCCCGCCAGCCCGAGGCGCGCGGCGTCCTCCAGGGCATCGCCATCCTCGGCTTCGCCCTCGCCGAGGCGCTGGCCATCTTCGGTCTGGTTCTCGCGTTCGTCTTCAAGTAAGCCGAACCCCCCAGCCCAAAGCCCCCTGGCACCACAGCACTAGGAGAACCCGTGCAGCACTTCACCGGCATCACGCAGGTGGTTGTCGCGGCCGCCGCCGAGGACACGACCGGCGAACGCCTGCCGATCCTGCCCCTCTGGGGTGAGCTGATCTTCGGCGTCATCGCCTTCGCGATCCTGTACTGGGTCGTGGCCACCAAGGTCGTGCCCAACCTCGAGAAGGCGTACGCCGAGCGCACCGCCGCGATCGAGGGCGGGATGCAGCAGGCCGAAGAGGCCCAGCAGCAGGCCCAGGCGGCTCTGGAGCAGTACCAGGCCCAGCTGACCGAGGCTCGCGCCGAGGCTGCGCGGATCCGCGAGGAGGCTCGCGAGCAGGGTGCGGCCATCGTCGTCGAGATGCGCGGTCACGCGCAGACCGAGGCGGCGCGCATCACGGAGGCTGCCCACAAGCAGATCGAGGCCGAGCGCCAGCAGGCGGTCGTCTCGCTGCGGGCGGAGGTGGGTCGCCTGTCGACCGACCTGGCCAGCCGGATCGTGGGTGAGTCCCTGCACGAGGAGACCCGTCAGAAGGGCATCGTCGACCGGTTCCTGGCCGAGCTCGAGGCCGGAGAGATCCAGCCCGAGAAGGTCGGGGAGGACGCCTGATGCGTGGATCGTCGCGTGCGGCCGCCATCGCCGGGAGCAAGGCGCTCGACGCCGCGCTAGCCGGCGGGGCAGACCGTCGCACGCTCGGTGACCAGCTGCTCGCGGTCGTCGGTGTCATCGACGGGTCGGCCACCCTGCGCCGCGCCCTCGCCGACCCGTCCCGCGAGGGAGTCGAGAAGCAGACGCTCGCCGAGCGCCTGCTCGACGGCAAGGTCTCGGCCGAGGCGATCGTCGTGGTCAAGAACCTCGTCGGGCAGCGCTGGGCCACCGAGCGCGACCTGTCCGACACCCTCGAGGAGCTCGCCGTCACGTCGATCCTCGCGGGCGCCGAGAAGGCCGGCCGGATCGACCGGGTCGAGGACGAGCTGTTCCGCTTCGAGCGCATCGTGGCCGGCAACCCCGAGCTGCGGGACCGCCTCACCAACCGTCAGGGCGACGTCGACGCCAAGGCCGGCGTGGTCAGCGAGCTGCTCGACGGCAAGGCCGCAGACGAGACGGTGCACCTGGCCCGCCAGGCCGTGCTGTCCCCGCGTGGTCGCAAGCTGGACCGCACGCTCGAGCTCTACCTCGGACTCGCGGCCAAGCGTCGTGAGCAGATCACCGCCGTGGTGACGGCGGCCACCGACCTCACCGACCAGCAGCGGGAGCGGTTKTCCGCCGCGCTGCAGGGCATCTACGGCAAGCCGGTCCTGCTCCAGGTCGTCATCGAGGAGCACGTCCTCGGCGGCATCCGGGTCCAGATCGGTGACGAGGTCGTCGACGGCACCGTGCTGCGGCGCCTGGACGAAGCCCGTCGGCACATCGCCGGCTGACCCACCGCCCCAGCGCCACGACACCACGTGGCAAACCGCACCAACTGGGCTGACAACAACTGAAGACGCTGGACCACACCACAGACTTTGGCCCGACCCACCGGGTCAGCAATCGAGGAGAAGAGATCACATGACGGAGCTTTCGATCCGTCCGGAGGAGATCCGGGACGCGCTGGACAACTTCGTTCAGTCCTATGAGCCCGGCACGGCCTCCCGCGAAGAGGTCGGCCGTGTCAGCGACGCCGGTGACGGCATCGCGCACGTCGAGGGTCTGCCGTCGTGCATGACCAACGAGCTGCTCGAGTTCGAGGACGGCACGCTGGGCCTCGCGCTCAACCTCGACGTCCACGAGATCGGTGTGGTCATCCTCGGTGACTTCTCCAAGATCGAGGAGGGCCAGGAGGTCAAGCGCACCGGAGAGGTCCTGTCGGTCCCGGTCGGCGACGAGTTCCTCGGTCGCGTGGTCAACCCCCTCGGCCAGCCGATCGACGGCCTCGGCGAGATCACGACCACCGAGCGCCGCGCCCTCGAGCTGCAGGCGCCCACCGTGGTCCAGCGCAAGTCGGTGCACCAGCCGCTGCAGACCGGCCTCAAGGCCGTTGACGCCATGACCCCCATCGGTCGCGGCCAGCGCCAGCTCATCATCGGTGACCGCCAGACCGGCAAGACCACGGTCGCGGTCGACACGATCATCAACCAGAAGCAGAACTGGGACTCCGGCGACCCGGAGCAGCAGGTCCGCTGCATCTACGTCGCCATGGGCCAGAAGGGCTCCACCATCGCTGCCGTCCGCGGCACGCTGGAGGAGGCCGGCGCGCTGGAGTACACGACGATCGTCGCGGCCCCCGCGTCCGACTCGGCGGGCTTCAAGTACCTCGCGCCCTACACCGGTTCGGCCATCGGCCAGCACTGGATGTACCAGGGCAAGCACGTCCTCATCGTGTTCGACGACCTGTCCAAGCAGGCCGAGGCCTACCGCGCCGTGTCGCTGCTGCTGCGCCGCCCGCCGGGCCGCGAGGCCTACCCCGGTGACGTGTTCTACCTGCACTCCCGCCTGCTCGAGCGTTGCGCCAAGCTGTCCGACGACCTCGGCGCGGGCTCGATGACGGGACTGCCGATCATCGAGACCAAGGCCGGCGACGTCTCGGCCTACATCCCGACCAACGTCATCTCCATCACCGACGGCCAGATCTACCTCCAGGCCGACCTGTTCAACGCCAACGTGCGTCCCGCGATCGACGTGGGTGTCTCCGTCTCCCGAGTCGGTGGCGCCGCGCAGATCAAGGCGATGAAGGACGTCTCCGGTCGTCTGAAGCTCGACCTCGCGCAGTTCCGCGCGATGGAGGCCTTCGCGATGTTCGCCTCGGACCTCGACCCGGCCTCGCGTGCCCAGCTCGCGAAGGGTGCCCGCCTCGTCGAGCTCCTCAAGCAGCGCCAGGCCGCGCCGTTCCCGGTCGAGGAGCAGGTCGTCTCGATCTGGGCCGGTACCGCGGGCCAGATCGACTCGGTCGCCGTCGAGGACGTGTCCCGCTTCGAGGGCGAGTTCCTCGACTACCTGCGTCGCGAGAAGGCCGGTCTGCTGAGCGCGATCCGCGAGTCCAAGAAGTTCGAGGACGAGACCCGCGCCGGACTCGAAGAGGCCGTGACGAAGTTCAAGGAGCAGTTCCACACCTCGTGCGCACCCGGCACCGCAGCGAACATGCCGCCCACGCGGCATACCCGAAGACACGCAGGAAACCACGAAGCGAACGAATTGAGAGAGGCGGCAACATATGGGAGCGCAGATGCGGGTCTACCGCCAGCGCATCCGGTCCGTCCAGGCGACCAAGAAGATCACGCGCGCCATGGAGCTGATCGCAGCCTCCCGCGTGGTGAAGGCGCAGCAACGGGTGCGGGAGTCCTCGCCCTATGCGCGTGCCCTGACCCGTGCGGTCTCGGCCGTCGCGACCTACTCCAACGTCGACCACCCGCTGACCACCGAGCACGAGGACGTCCGCCGTGCGGCGGTCCTCGTGGTGACGTCGGACCGCGGTCTGGCCGGTGCCTACAGCTCCTCGGTGCTCAAGGAGAGCGAGCGGCTGATCGGCGACCTGCGCGCAGCCGGCAAGGAGGTCGTCCCCTACCTCGTCGGCCGCAAGGCGGTGGGCTTCTACAAGTTCCGCAAGCGTGAGTTCGCGGACGAGTGGACCGGGTTCACCGACCAGCCGACCTTCGAGGTGGCTCGGGAGATCGGCGACGCCCTCGTCGCCGCCTTCAACCAGGACTTCGCCGAGGGTGGGGTGGACGAGGTCCACATCGTCTTCACGCGCTTCGTCAACATGGTGACGCAGGAGCCCGACGTCATCCGCATGCTGCCGCTCGAGGTGGTCGAGGGCGAAGAGGCCCCCGCCGAGGACGACGTGCTGCCGCTCTACGAGTTCGAGCCGAGCGCCGAGCAGGTGCTGGACGCGCTGCTGCCCAAGTACGTCGGGGCGCGCATCTACAACTGCCTCCTGCAGGCTGCCGCGTCCGAGCTGGCCTCGCGCCAGCGGGCCATGAAGTCGGCCACGGACAACGCCGAAGAGCTCATCAAGAAGTACACCCGGCTGGCCAACCAGGCTCGCCAGGCCGAGATCACCCAAGAGATCAGCGAGATCGTGGGCGGCTCCGACGCCCTCGCCGACGCCAGTTGAGAAGGTAGAGAGAAACCAATGACTGCCACTGTCACTGAAGAGACCAAGGCCGCCACCCCCGGTGGCATCGGCCGCATCTCCCGCATCATCGGCCCGGTCGTCGACGTCGAGTTCCCCGCCGACGCGATGCCCGAGCAGTACAACCTGCTGACCACCACGGTCGAGCTCTCGGGTGAGAAGAAGAACATCAACCTCGAGGTCGCCCAGCACATCGGCGACAACATGGTCCGCGCCATCTCGTTGCAGCCGACCGACGGCCTCGTCCGCGGCACCCAGGTGCAGGACACCGGCGGCCCCATCACCGTCCCCGTGGGCGACGCGACGCTCGGCAAGGTCTTCAACACCACCGGTGACGTCATGAACCTCGCCGAGGGCGAGACCTTCGAAGTCAAGGAGCGCTGGGGCATCCACCGCAAGGCCCCGGCCTTCGACCAGCTCGAGTCCAAGACCGAGATGTTCGAGACCGGCATCAAGGTCATCGACCTGCTGACGCCCTACGTCCAGGGTGGCAAGATCGGCCTGTTCGGCGGCGCCGGCGTGGGCAAGACGGTGCTCATCCAGGAGATGATCGCCCGAGTCGCCCGCGACCACGGTGGTGTGTCGGTGTTCGCCGGTGTCGGTGAGCGCACCCGTGAGGGCAACGACCTCATGGTCGAGATGGAGGAGGCCGGCGTCCTCGGGCAGACCGCCCTCGTCTTCGGCCAGATGGACGAGCCGCCGGGCACCCGCCTTCGCGTGGCACTGTCCGCGCTGACGATGGCGGAGTACTTCCGCGACGTGCAGAAGCAGGACGTGCTGCTCTTCATCGACAACATCTTCCGCTTCACGCAGGCCGGTTCCGAGGTCTCCACGCTGCTCGGCCGTATGCCGTCCGCCGTGGGCTACCAGCCGACCCTGGCTGACGAGATGGGCACGCTCCAGGAGCGGATCACCTCGACGCGTGGTCACTCGATCACCTCGATGCAGGCGATCTACGTGCCGGCCGACGACTACACCGACCCGGCCCCGGCCACGACGTTCGCCCACCTCGACGCGACGACCGAGCTGTCCCGCGAGATCGCCTCGCTCGGCATCTACCCGGCCGTGGACCCGCTCAGCTCGACGTCGCGGATCCTCGACCGCCGCTACATCGCGGAGGACCACTACTCCACCGCGGTGCGGGTCAAGCAGATCCTGCAGCGCAACAAGGAGCTGCAGGACATCATCGCGATCCTCGGTATCGACGAGCTCTCCGAAGAGGACAAGATCCTCGTCAACCGGGCCCGTCGCATCCAGCGCTTCCTCGGTCAGAACACCTACGTCGCCAAGCAGTTCACCGGCATCGAGGGCTCGACCGTGCCGCTGACCGACACGATCGAGGCGTTCACCAAGATCGCCGACGGCGAGTACGACCACGTGCCGGAGCAGGCGTTCTTCATGTGTGGTGGCCTCGACGACGTCGAGCGCCAGGCGGCCGAGATCGAGAAGAGCCTCTAGGTCGGCGGACGCCGTCCCTGAGGACACCGAGAACTACCTGGAATGCCACTGGGGCCGGCCGCACTGGGCCGGCCCCACGGCATACCACTGGTCGGCGGGGCACCCACCGCAGGCCGATAGACTTCAAGCACCACCCGTGCCGTACCACCGGAGGACACCGTGAGCACCCTGCAGGTTGAACTCGTCGCAGCGGACCGCAAGGTCTGGGAAGGCGACGCCGACATGGTCGTGGCCCGCACGGTCGACGGCGAGCTGGGCATCCTGCCCGGCCACACCCCGCTCCTCGGCGTCCTCGTCGAGGGTGAGGTCCGGATCAAGTCCGGCGAGGGCTCGCAGAGCGCCACCGTCGACGGCGGGTTCCTGTCCGTCGACCGCGACAAGGTGATCATCATCGCCGAGGCCGTCGACGCCTCGGCATTCACGGCCTAGCCGGAAGGGGAGAGCATGTCGCCCGTCATCTCCGCGGAGATCGTCGCCGGCGCGCTCATCCTGCTTGCGATCCTCGCGCTCACCTACATCTTCGTCCGGCGGCGGCTGCTCGCCTCCGGTGCGCCGCTCATGCTCTGCGCCATCCAGCCACACGGTCGGTCGCAGTACCGCCTGGGGCTGCTGCGCTTCTCCGGCACCACGCTCGAGTGGTTCACCCTGATCGGCCCGTCCCCCCGGTCGGCCAGGACGTGGGACCGGACCCGACTCGAGCTCGGGCCGCCGACGCAGCCCGAGACCGCCATCGCCGGGCTCCCCGAGGCCGTGACGGTGGACTGCCACTACGGCACCGACACCTTCTCGCTGGCCCTCGCCCCCTCCGCCTACACGGCGATGCGCAGCTGGCTGGAGAGCTCACCGCCCGGGTTCAACGTCAACGTCGCCTGAGGGACGGCCTGGGCATCGCGCGAGTGCCTAGCGCTTGGGCTTTTCCGGCCCTTCGGCGCGACCGCCGCCGGGCTGCCACAGCACGTCGCCGCCGATCGGGAGGTTGGCGACGCGGGCGAGCACGAACAGCAGGTCCGACAGCCGGTTGAGGTACTTCGCGGTGAGGACGTTCACGCCACCCTCGCCCTTGCTGCCGGAGCCGGGCTGGTCGCCGTAGGCCGCGATGGCTGCCCAGGACTGCCGCTCCGCGCGGCGGACCACGGTCGTGGCGACGTGCAGGTGGGCCGAGCCCACGGTGCCGCCGGGCAGGATGAACGAGCGGAGCTTCTCGACGCGCTCGAGGTAGTGGTCGCAGTCGACTTCGAGCTCGTCGATCCAGGCGGCCTCGACGCGCAACGGCGGGTACTCGTAGGTCTCCTGGAGGGGGGTGCACAGGTCGGCGCCGACGTCGAACAGGTCGTTCTGGACCCGCAGCAGGGTGGCCCTGATGTCGTCGGGCAGCTCGCCTGCGGCGAGGGCGACCCCAATGGCGGCGTTGGCCTCGTTGACGTCGGCGTACGCGAGCAGCCGGACGTCGGTCTTGCTCGTGCGGCTCATGTCCCCGAGGTGGGTCTGGCCGTCGTCGCCCGTGCGGGTGTAGATGCGCGTGAGGTTGACCATGGCTGCAGCCTCTCAGACGGCGGCGTCGAGGACGTCACCACCCGGCATACCCCCGCGTGTTCACTCACATAGGGTGGGTGGGTGGCAGAACGTTTCCGGGTCGTCGGTGGCACCAGGCTGCGCGGCGAGGTTGCCGTGTGGGGTGCCAAGAACAGCGCCCTCAAGCTCATGGCGGCAGCGCTGCTCGCGGTGGGGCGCACCCGGCTGACCAACGTCCCGGCCATCCTCGACGTGACGATCATGGCCGAGCTGCTGCGCCGGCTCGGGTGCACCGTCGACTACGACGCCGTCGCCGGTGTCGTGGAGATCGACGTGCCGGAGCAGATCGGGCACCGCGCCGACTACGACCTGGTCCGCGCCCTGCGGGCCTCGACGGCCGTCCTGGGCCCACTGGTCGCGCGCACCGGCTCGGCCGACGTGGCCATCCCCGGTGGCGACGCCATCGGATCGCGTGGTCTGGACCTGCACGCCGCCGGACTCGAGGCGCTGGGCGCCAGGGTCCACGTCACCCACGGCTTCCTCGTCGCGGAGGCGCCCGGGGGGCTCGACGGGGCCGAGATCCGCCTCGAGTTCCCCAGCGTCGGCGCCACCGAGAACGTCCTGACCGCCGCCGTGCTGGCACGGGGGACGACTCGCCTCGAGAACGCCGCGCGCGAGCCGGAGATCGTCGACATCGCGGAGATGCTGATCTCCATGGGAGCGCGGATCAGCGGGGCCGGTTCGTCGGTCATCGACATCGACGGCGTCCCGTCCCTGCGACCCACCGAGCACGCCGTCGTCCCGGACCGGATCGCGGCAGGCACCTGGGCGTTCGCCGCGGCTGCCACCCGAGGCGACGTCGAGGTGGTGGGGGCGCGCCCGGAGCACCTCCTCAGTGCCCTGGAGCTGGTCAGGGCGAGCGGTGCCACCGTGACGACGACCGACCGCGGGTTCCGGGTGGACTCCGGGGGCCGTCGACCGCGGGCCTTCGACGTGGCCACGCTGCCCTATCCCGGCTTCCCCACCGACCTCCAGCCGTTCGCCCTGGCCTGCAACGCGGTGGCCGACGGGTCGGCGATGATCACGGAGAACCTCTTCGAGGCACGGTTCCGCACGGTCCAGGAGCTGAACCGGCTCGGTGCCGAGACCCGCATCGACGGTCACCACGTGATGGTCCACGGTGTGGAGACCCTGTCCGGCGCGCCGGTCGAGGCCAGCGACATCAGGGCCGGTGCCGCTCTGGTGATCGCGGGGCTGGTGGCCGACGGGATCACGACGGTGAGCGGTGCGCAGCACATCGACCGCGGCTACGCCGGGTTCGCCGAGAGCATGCAGGGGCTGGGCGCGGACGTCACGCGTGAGCCGGACGACGACCCCTTCGTCTGAGCCGAGTTCCTCCGTCTCGACGGACCTTCGCGGCCCTCACGCGGCTCCCACGCGGCTCCCACGCGGCACCAAGGGCGGCTCCCAGGCGGCTCCCAGGCGGGCCAGACGCGGCCCACGACAGCCCCGACGGCGAGCACCTTTACCAGATCTTGATCTGGGTGGCGGCAACCGGGACCCCCCAACGCGGCGTCGGTGTGGGTGAATGTGTCTCACGGACAAGGGGGTTCGCATGTCGATCGGTGCCATCGGGGCTCTGCCCGTGCAGGTCCGTGCCATGCGCACTGGGCAGGAAGTCGCCATCATCGGCCGCATCGACGTGCACACGGTCCCCGATGTCCGGCTCCTGCTGCACGAGATCATCGACACGGGTTGCGGTGACGTCCACATGCGGCTCGCGGGCGCCGAGATCGGCGACGCGACCGGGCTGGGGGTCCTCGTCGAGGCCTACAACCGGGCCCGGCGCGCGGGACGGCGGCTGGCCGTCGTCGACATGACCGAGCGCACCGGACGGCTGTTGCGTGCATCACGCCTGGACCGCGCGCTGGTGCTCCGGGAGGTCGTCCCAGCCGTCACTGTGGCGGCTGTCACCGCCTGAACGCCTCCCTCGTCCTGCACTGCCGCAGGTACCTTCGGCCGTATGGCTGAGCTCCCTGACGTCCCGACACCTCCCTCAGAGTCGCCCGTCAGCCCGGCGTCCGTCAGCCCGGCGTCCGTCAGCCCGGCGCCCGCCGTCACCGGCGCGGCAGAGCCGTCACGTCCCGAGCGCGACCGCCCCTGGGTGATGCGCACGTATGCCGGTCACTCCAGCGCCGCTGCCAGCAACGAGCTCTACCGCCGCAACCTCGCCAAGGGCCAGACCGGCCTGTCGGTCGCCTTCGACCTGCCGACCCAGACCGGCTACGACCCCGACCACCCGTTGGCGCGTGGCGAGGTCGGCAAGGTGGGCGTGCCGATCTCGCACATCGGCGACATGCGGGCACTGTTCGACCAGATCCCCCTGGACCAGATGAACACGTCCATGACGATCAACGCCACCGCGATGTGGCTGCTCGCGATGTACCAGGTCGTCGCGGAGGAGCAGGCCGAGGCGACCGGCGCCGACCCTCAGGCAGCCGTCCGCGCCCTGGCCGGTACGACGCAGAACGACATCATCAAGGAGTACCTGTCGCGCGGGACCTACGTCTTCGCGCCCGGCCCCTCGCTGCGCCTCATCACGGACATGGTCGCCTACACCGTCTCCGACATCCCGAAGTGGAACCCGACCAACATCTGCAGCTACCACCTGCAGGAGGCCGGCGCGACTCCGGTGCAGGAGATCGCCTACTCGATGTGCACCGCCATCGCCGTGCTCGACGCGGTGCGGGACGCGGGTCAGGTGCCGCCGGAACGGTTCGGTGAGGTCGTCGCGCGGATCTCGTTCTTCGTCAACGCTGGGGTCCGCTTCGTCGAGGAGATGTGCAAGATGCGCGCCTTCGTCCAGCTGTGGGACGAGCTGACGCGCGAGCGCTACGGCGTGACCGACGCCAAGCAGCGGCGCTTCCGCTACGGCGTGCAGGTCAACTCGCTCGGGCTGACCGAGGCCCAGCCCGAGAACAACGTCCAGCGGATCGTGCTGGAGATGCTCGCGGTGACCCTGTCGAAGGACGCTCGCGCCCGCGCCGTGCAGCTCCCTGCCTGGAACGAGGCGCTGGGCCTGCCACGACCGTGGGACCAGCAGTGGTCGCTGCGGATGCAGCAGGTGCTGGCCTTCGAGTCCGACCTGCTCGAGTACGACGACCTGTTCACCGGATCCCTCGTCGTGGAGAACAAGGTGGCCGACCTCGTGGCCGGCGCCAAGGCGGAGATCGCCCGGGTGCAGGAGCTGGGCGGGGCCGTCCCCGCGGTCGAGAGCGGTTACATGAAGTCGGCCCTGGTGGCCTCGCACTCGCTGCGTCGGCAGCGGATCGAGGCCGGCGAGGACGTCGTCGTCGGCGTGAACCGGTTCCAGACGACCGAGCCCAACCCGCTCACGGCAGACCTGGACGCGGCCATCCAGACCGTCGACCACGACGTGGAGGCCAAGGCGGCCGCGGCCGTCCGCGAGTGGCGCGAGCGGCGTGACGCCGACCCCCGGGGCCGCGATCGCGCCGCCGCTGCCCTCGCGGCCCTCGCCGCCGACGCCCGCAYCGGCGCGAACCTCATGCCGGCCTCGCTCGAGGCCGCGCGCGCCGGAGTCACCACGGGGGAGTGGGCCCAGGCACTGCGCGAGGAGTTCGGCGAGTTCCGCGCCCCGACCGGCGTCTCGGGTTCGGTCGGTGTCTCCAGCGGCGGTAGTGACGAGCTGAAGGCGGTTCGAGCGGACGTCAGCCGCACCGGGGACGAGCTGGGGGAGCGGCTGCGCGTGCTCGTCGCGAAGCCGGGGCTCGATGGGCACAGCAACGGCGCCGAGCAGGTCGCCGTCAGGGCGAGGGATGCCGGTTTCGAGGTCGTCTACCAGGGGATCCGGCTGACGCCGGAGCAGATCGTGGCGGCCGCGGTCGCCGAAGACGTGCACCTGGTCGGGATCTCGATCCTGTCGGGCTCGCACATGGAGCTGGTGCCCGAGATCCTCGCCGGCCTCCGGGCTGCGGGTGCGGGCGACGTGCCCGTGATCGTCGGGGGGATCATCCCCGACACGGACGCCCGCGCGTTGCGCGCCCTCGGCGTGGCCGCGGTCTTCACGCCGAAGGACTTCGGGCTCAACGACATCATGGGCCAGTTCGTGAAGATCATCAGGTCCTCGCGAGGCCTGGAGGCCGCCGCCGCCACCGGCTGACTGCACTTCTGGCCGGCGATGCTCCACGATCTCCCGCTGCGACGTCCCGGGTGAGAGATGCGTGGCCAGAAGTCGCGGAAGGGGCTGGGGCAGGGGTCGCGGGACGGGCTCGCTCAGAGCCAGCGGCCGCGGGACGGACTCGGTCAGAGCCAGCTTCCACGGCGCAGCACCCGGTGCACGGTCAGCTCCTCGTCGACCACGACGACGTCGGCGCCAGCTCCCGCTGACAGCGAGCCCACGTCGGGCAGCGCCAGCGCACGGGAGGGGGTCGCCGAGGCCGCCTTCACCGCATCGGCCAGGGGGATGCCCAGGTCGCCGACGAGCCAGCGCACCTGGTCGATGAGGGTGCTGACCCCTCCGGCGAGGCTGCCGCTGCCGGTCAGGCGAGCCGCGCGGTCGCGGACCGTGACGTCGAGGCCGCCGAGCGCGTAGGCGCCCTCCGGCAGGCCGCTGGCAGCCATCGCGTCGCTGACCAGGGCGACGTGGTCGGGGCCCACGGCGTCGAAGACCATCCGCACGGTGCCTCCGTCGAGGTGCACGCCGTCGGCGATCAGCTCGACCACGGCCTCGCCCCGCGCGGCGGCAGCGATCGACGCACCCACGGGACCCGGTGCCCGTGACAGGAGCGGCGGCATACCGTTGAAGAGGTGGGTCGCGAGCGGCAAGCCGCCCCGGACACTGTGTGCGGCAACGGATTCGAGGGCGCGGGTCGCAAGGCCGTAGTCGGCGTCGGTGTGTCCCAGCGAACCCAGCGCGCCGACGCCGGCGAGTGCGGCGGGCACGGCGTCGCCTCCGGCGCGCTCGGGCGCCCACGTCATGTGGGCGAACGAACCCTCCCCGCCGGCCTCGGCCAGGGCTTCGACCAGCGCGACGTCGGCGTCGACGAGGGCGGCAGGGTTCTGTGCCCCGCACCGGACCGTCGACAGGAACGGCCCCTCGAGGTGTATGCCGGCCAGCTCGCCTCCGCGGACCAGCTCGCCCAGGGCGTGCGCACCGTCGAGCAGGGTCCGTGCCGGAGCCGACACGAGCGACCCGACGACCGTGGTCGAACCCTGGCGGTGGTGGTGCGTGGCCGCCGTGCGCCCGCTCTCGACATCGGGGCCGAACTCGCCACCGTTGCCGCCGTGGCAGTGGATGTCGACCAGCCCCGGGAGCAGGGTCAGTCCCGAGCGCCAGCCCTGGGGCGGGGCCACGCCCACCCACTCCGGAGGCAGGGAGCTGCGCTCACCGGCATACGTGATGAGGTCGTCGGTGATGGCGACGGCGCCGTCTGCCACGACGCGATCCGGCAGGACGACGGCGCCGGTGAGCAGGATGCGCTGGGCGCTCGGGCTCGGAGAGGTCACGTGAGGATGATGGACCGTGACAGGTGCCTGGGTCGATCCGGCTCCACGCCGGCCTGCTCCGCCTTGGCGACGCAGAGGCGGTGCGCCGGCTGCCGCGCTGGTCGAGTTCCGGGCCGCCGGCATCAGGGTCGAGATCGTCTGAGGCGCGCACGCTTCGTAGCCGCGCCACGCGGCATACCCGAAGCGCCTAGTCTCGAAGCCATGAGCGACCTGCACTGCGCCGCAACCCTGCTCATCGCACGCCACGGCGACGCCGAGTACGGCCACCCGTCGGTGCTGTCCGACGAGGGTGGCTGGCTGTCGCCGAAGGGAGTCGAGCAGACCAGGTCGCTGGCGTCCGCGGTGGCCACGCGGAAGGTCGCACGGGTCTACACGAGCACGTACGCCCGGGCCATCGAGTCGGGCGCGATCGCGGCCCGGGCCCTGGGGGTCGACGCGCGGGCGGTGGCGGGGCTGGAGGAGTTCTCCGTCGGGGCCCTGGCGGGCCGGCCGCACGACGACCCGGAGCTCGCCTCGGTGTTCACGTCCTGGGTCCACGGCGACCTGCGCCGGTGCATCCCCGGCGGGGAGACGGGCGAGGAGGTCGTGGCCCGCTACCGCGAGGCGCTGCAGGCGATCGCCGACCAGTTCCGGGGTGAGACGGTGCTGGTGTTCTCACACGGCGGCGTCATGTCGTTCGTCCTGCCCCGGATCTCCGGCAACGTCCGCGACGACCTCGCCGCCGCCAGGTACCTCCCGAACTGCACGGTGGCGGAGGTGTCGGTGGACGGTGACGGGTTCGAGGTGCTGAGCTGGCCGGGGTCGACCGATCGCGCCGTCGTCTAGACCGTGGTGACCGGGGCTAGAAGAGCCGGTGCTCGCTGTTGTCGATGCCCTTGAGGGCGTCGTAGTCGAGCGTGACGCAGCGGATGCCGCGGTCCGTGGCCAGAGTGCGCGCCTGGGGCTTGATCTCCTGGGCGGCGAAGACGCCGGTCACGGGGGACAGGTGCGGGTCGCGGTTCATCAGCTCGAGGTAGCGGGTCAGCTGCTCGACGCCGTCGATGTCGCCGCGCCGCTTGATCTCGACCGCCACCGAGGCGCCCGTGGCGTCCTTGCACAGGATGTCGACCGGGCCGATGGCCGTCATGTACTCACGGCGGACCAGGCTGAAGCCGTCACCCAGGGTGTGGATGTGCTCGGCCAGCAGCTTCTGGAGGTGGGCCTCCACGCCGTCCTTGATCAGCCCCGGGTCGACGCCCAGGTCGTGCGCGGAGTCGTGGAGCACGTCGTGGATGAGCACCCGCAGCCGGTCCTCCGACTTCGCGTGCTGCACCTGCCACACGGCGGTGACCCCGGAGGCGGCCTCGTGGGCCTCGGGCTCGACCTCCGCCATCGCGCAGGGGGGTGACATCCAGTTCAGGGGCTTGTAGGACCCGCCGTCGCTGTGGACGAGCACCGAACCGTCCGCCTTCACGAGCAGGAGCCTCGTCGCCAGGGGGAGGTGGGCCGACAGACGCCCGTCGTAGTCCACAGAGCACTTCGCAATGACCAGCCGCACGAGGGGTCACTCTACGGCCCGCAGACCGTTGCGCGTGCCGGGGTCGTGAGCGCACACTCATGGGACAAAGAGGTGAGTGGTATGCCGTCCGTCCTGGGCAACGTTGCCGGTCTCGCCCTCGTGATGGGCACCCTCGTGAGCGGGGTGCGCTGGCTCACCACGGGCCAGCCACCCAGGCTGCTCGAGCCCACCGTCGCCAGGGCGCAGTCGTGGCGCGCCTCGCGTCGCCCAGCCGTCGAACCGATCCCGCCCGTCCTGCTCGCCCTGGAGCTCAGCCGCCTGGCCGCGCACATCCGACGGGTCGAGGAGGGCGACCAGCCCCGCAAGGCCGAGCGGCTGATGGCGGCGCGACTGGCCTACGACCACGCGCTGCGTGACTACTGCAAGGCAGTCGACATCCCGGTGCCCAGGGCGATCCGCGGGCTGTCCCGCGAACAGCGCTTCCACATGGAGTCCGCCCTCATCGGTGCCGGCCACGACTGGTGACCTCTGGGGACCGAGCACGCAGGGTGGTGACCGTCACGCTCCCCGGGGGTCCACGCGGCATACCTGCTCTGCCAGACTCGCGGCATGGCTCGTGAGTTCAGCAAGGTCGGAGTAATCGGTCTCGGCACCATGGGTGCGGGCATCGTCGAGGTGTTCGCCCGCAACGGCATCGACGTCGTCGCCGTCGAGGTCGACGAGGCGGCGGTGGAGAAGGGCCGCGGGGTGCTCGAGCACTCCACGGGCAGGGCCGTCAGCCGCGGGAAGCTGAGCGAGGAGGACCAGGCGGCGCTTCACTCGCGGGTCCAGTTCACCTCGAGCCTCGACGAGCTCGCCGACTGCCAGCTCGTGGTCGAGGCCGTGCCGGAGCACCTGGAGCTCAAGAAGGAGCTCCTCGGCAAGCTCGACGCCATCGTCGGCCCGGACGCCATCCTCGCGACCAACACCTCGTCGCTGTCGGTGACCGAGATCGCGGTGGCGACCGGCAACCCCAAGCGGGTCGTCGGCATGCACTTCTTCAACCCCGCCCCCGTGCTGCAGTTCGTCGAGGTGATCCGCACGGTCGTCACCGAGGACGAGGTCTTCGAGGACGTCAAGGCGCTCGCGATCCGGCTCGGGAAGCAGCCCGTCATCGTGGGGGACAAGGCCGGGTTCATCGCCAACGCCCTGCTGTTCGGCTACCTCAACCACGCCGTCTCCATGTTCGAGTCGCGCTACGCCAGCCGCGAGGACATCGACGCGGCGATGAAGCTCGGCTGCGGCTACCCCATGGGCCCGCTCGCGTTGATGGACCTGATCGGTCTCGACACCGCCTACGAGATCCTCGACACGATGTACAAGCAGGGCCGCGACCGCCTCCACGCCCCGAGCCCGGTCATCAAGCAGATGGTCAGCGCTGGTCTCAAGGGCCGCAAGAGCGGTCGCGGGTTCTACACCTACGCAGAGCCGGGCAGCAGCCAGGTCGTCGACGACGGTCTCACCCCGACGTCGGCCGGCGAGTCCGGGGCCGCACTGCGTGAGGTCCGCACGGTCGGCGTCGTCGGCTCCGGGACGATGGCGACCGGCATCATCGAGGTCTTCGCCAAGGCCGGCTACGACGTCGTCTACGTCACCCGCAGCCAGCCCAAGGTCGACGCGGTGACGGCTGCCATCACCAAGTCGCTGGAGAAGGCCGTCCAGCGCGGCAAGCTCAGCGAGGAGGACCGTGCCGCGGCCCTGGGCCACCTGACCGGCACCACGTCCCTGGACGACCTGGCGTCCGCCGATCTCGTCGTCGAAGCCGTGGTCGAGGACCTGGCCGTGAAGAAGGCGCTGTTCGAGAACCTCGACGAGATCTGCCGCCCGGGCGTGATCCTGGCCACCACGACCTCGTCGCTGCCGGTCGTCGACTGCGCGGCCGCCACCTCGCGTCCGCAGGACGTGATCGGGATGCACTTCTTCAACCCGGCCCAGATCATGAAGCTCGTCGAGGTCGTCCACACGGTCTCGACCGCGCCGGACGTCGTGGCGACGGTGCAGGACGTCTGCGCCAAGGTCGGCAAGCACGCGGTCACCTGTGGCGACCGCTCCGGCTTCATCGTCAACGCGCTGCTGTTCCCCTACCTCAACGACGCCGTGAAGATGCTCAACGCCAACTACGCCACGGCCGACGCGATCGACACCGCGATGAAGACCGGGTGCGGCCTGCCCATGGGGCCGTTCGAGCTGCTCGACGTCGTCGGCAACGACGTGTCGCTGGCGATCCAGCGCGAGCTCTACCTCGAGTTCCGCGAGCCCGGCTTCGCGCCGGCTCCGCTGCTCGAGCACATGGTCACGGCCGGCTACCTCGGCCGCAAGACGGGGCGCGGCTTCCGCACCTACGCCTGATCGGCGTCGGGCGCGGCGTTCGGGTCGGGCCGCCTCTGGGAGACTGGGCCCATGCCCCGAGCCAACCGGCGTCGCCGTGACGACGCCCCGCTGAACCTCGACCGCGCGGTCGGCGGGACCGCGCGACGGGAGGGGTATGCCGGGGGCGAGTGGTTCGTGCGGCGTGTCACCGGGAGCGGGGCGAGCCGGGCGTACCTGTGCCCCGGCTGCCAGCAGAACATCGCGATGGGGACGCCCCACGTGGTGGCCTGGCCGGCCGAGGGCATGGGTGGCCTGGACGACCGTCGGCACTGGCACACCCCCTGCTGGGAGGCGCGCGACCGCCGGCACACCCGCGGGGCGACCCGCTGACCCCGCGCCCACCCACGATCAGTGGCGGCGCTGACGCGGCAGCAGGACCTCTTCGTAGAGCAGCAGCAGGCCAGCGGCCACCGGGATCGCGAGCAGGGCGCCGAGGACACCCAGGAGCGTGCCGCCGGCGAGGGCCGCCACCACCGTGACCGCGCCAGGAACCGACACGGTGCGCTGCATGATCTTGGGCGCGACGATGTAGTTCTCGACCTGCTGGTAGACCACGTAGTAGATGATCGCGATCACGGCCTTCTTGGGCTCGTCGAAGACCGCGACCAGGCAGACGACGGCGGCACCGATCGTGGCACCGACCATGGGGATGAGCCCGAGGAAGCCGACCGCGACAGCCAGCACCGCGGCATACGGGATGCCGACGATCATCATCATGATCCACGAGCAGATCGCGTTGATCGTCGCGACGGCGACCTGGCCGGCCGCGTAGGAACCCGTTCGGCGCATGATCTCCTCGGACAGCGAGATCACCCGGGGGCGACGCGAGGCGGGGACGATCGCGTAGGCCCCCTGCTTGACGCGCGGGAAGGACGCGAGGAGGAAGAGCGTCAGGACGAGCACGGTGAACGTCTGGAAGATGCCGCCGATGACCGCGACGCCGACGCCCAGCACCCCGCCGAACACCTGGCTGATGAAGTTGCCGTCGGTGATCCGCTTGTTGAACTCGGTCTGGATCTTGTCGACGACGTCGTAGTGCCGGTCGAGGTCCTTGACGAAGCTGCTGCTCAGCACCTGGTCGAGGTAGTCAGGGGCCTTCTGCGCGAGCTCGCTGCCCTGGGTGATGACCGGGGGGACCACGACCAGCCCGAGCAGGGTGAAGACCGCGACCACACCGGCGAAGACCACCGCGACCGCGCCACCGCGACGCAGGCCGTGGCGGGTCAGGAACTCGACGAGTGGGTTCAGCGTGAGGGCGAGGAAGAAGGCGATGACGACGAGGGTCAGGACCGTCGTCAGGCGTCCCAGGGTCTGCCACAGCAGCAGGGCCGTGAGCACGCCGATGCCGCCCACGAAGCCCATGTAGAACGGTGACTGGCGGTTGAGCGGGCGCCCCGCCTGTCCGTAGCGGCGGCCCCGACCCTGGTCCTGACCCTGGTCACGGCCACGCCC